>JASLBX010000526.1 GCA_030146385.1 Jiangellaceae bacterium
CACGCGGGCAACTACATCGCGGGCGCGTTCGACGCCGACGAGATGGTGGGCGCGTGCGTGGGCTTTCTCGCCGCTCCACCTGGCGAGGCGATGCACTCGCACGTCGCCGGGGTAACCTCGGCGGCGCTCGGACGGAACATCGGCTGGGCGCTCAAGCTTCACCAGCGTGCGTGGGCGCTCCAGCATGGCCTCAGCGAGATCACCTGGACGTTCGACCCGCTCGTCCGGCGCAACGCCTACTTCAACCTGGTCAAGCTGGCCGCACGGCCGCGGGAGTACCTGGTCGACTTCTACGGCGACATTCCGGACTCGGTCAACGCCGGTCAGGGCAGCGACCGGCTGCTGCTGGCCTGGAAACTCACCGCGCCGGACGTCCTCGCGGCCTGTGACGGCCGACCGGCCGGGGCGCTCGATGCCGGCGGCGGTTTCGTCCGGGCGATTGCGGTATCGAACGCCGATCGGCCGGCTATTACCGCCGAGCGCGAATGGCGATCGTCCCGCGTGGTCACGATCCAGTTGCCGGCCGACATCTCGGCCGTACGCAGGGACGATTCCGGAGCCGCCCGCGAATGGCGGGAGGCGGTCCGCACCGTCCTCGGTGGGCTGATGGACGATGGATGGCAGGTCACCGGCTTCTCGCGGGACGAGGGGTACGTCGTAGAGAGGGCGGACGAGTGAAGCCCACCGGGTTCGAGCTACGCCGGGTGGCGATGCCGCTCGTCGCCCCATTCCGAACGTCGTTCGGCGTCGAGACCGAGCGGGACGTACTGCTGGTACGGGCCGCCACCCCGGACGGCGACGGCTGGGCCGAATGCGTCGCCATCAGCGAGCCGCTGTACTCGGCCGAGTACGTGGACGGAGCGGCGGAGGTCATTCGGCGTTTTCTCGCTCCCCGGATCTTCGCAGCGGAAGACGTGCACCCGCAGCAGGTTGCGCACCTGATCGCTCCGGTGAAGGGGCACCGGATGGCGAAGGCGGCCGTCGAGACCGCGGTGCTGGACGCGTGGCTGCGAGCCCGCGGCGAGTCCTTCGCGGCGTACCTCGGCGGCGTCCGCAACCGGGTGGCGACCGGGGTGTCCGTCGGGATCATGGATTCGATCGCCGAACTGCTTGACGCCGTCGCCGGGTACCTCGACCAGGGTTATGTGCGGATCAAGCTGAAGATCGAACCGGGGTGGGACGTCGAACCGGTCCGGGCCGTCCGGGAACGCTTTGGAGACGAACTGCTCCTTCAGGTGGACGCCAATACGGCGTACTCGTTGGTGGACGTCCGGACGCTCCGGCGGTTGGACGAGTTCGACCTTCTGCTCATCGAGCAGCCGTTCGCCGAAGACGACCTGCGGGAACACGCCGAACTCGCGAGGCGGATCCGGACGCCGGTGTGCCTGGACGAATCGATCACCTCCGCCAAGGTGGCCGCCGACGCGATCGCGCTTCGAGCCGCGCAGATCATCAACATCAAGCCAGGCCGGGTCGGCGGGTATCTGGAGGCGCGTCGCATCCACGACCTTTGCCAGGCCAACGGCATCGCGGTGTGGTGTGGCGGGATGCTCGAAACAGGCATCGGGCGCGCGGCCAACGTTGCGCTGGCCACCCTACCCGGGTTCACACTGCCTGGCGATATCTCCGCTTCGGGACGGTACTACGAACGTGACATCACCGAGCCGTTCGTCCTGGACGACGGTCACGTCGCCGTGCCCGCCGGTCCAGGACTCGGCGTGGAGCCGCTGCCGGACGTCCTTGAGGACATCACGACCGCTTCCGAATGGATTCCGGCAACGGCGCATTCATGATCGAAGCACCGTTCATCCCGGCTACCCGGGTGTGCGGCTACCCGGGCGTCATCTTCCGTTGATCAAGAAGCAACCGTGTAGAAGGCGATCGAGCGATCCGCGGCCGCGCGGGCTGCCGCCTCGTCCGTGCCGAAGGCGATGTCGGCTTCGCACCACTTCTCGCCGCTGAGCCTGGCGAACTCCTTGCCCTCGGCGGTGAGCATCCAGTCCACGCGCTCTTGCGGATCCATCGGTGGCGCGCCGCTGAGGTGCATCGCCAGCCCCAGCAGCGCCCCGTCCCAGCCGATGCCGACGGCGCCGGGACCGAACTCTGCCCACAGCTCGTCGCTGACGTGCGCGACGTGTTCCAGCTCGAAGCGGGTGTCGCCGTCCCCCTCAGGGGCGAGGCGCACCTCGATCCAGCTCACCTGGCCGGCGAACTCCCACGTGGCGGCGAAGCTCTTCGGCGGATCGCAACGCTCGACGACGCCGCTGGCGTTGCCCTCGATCTGGTACCGACCGTTCGGCTCCAGGTCTCCGCTGATCGGCAGGAACCAGCGAGGGATGCGCTCCGGGTTGGTGACTGCGTCCCACACGTCGTCGATCGTGGCGTCGTACGTCTGGCTGATGGTGCTGACCCTCGCCTCGCCGGCCTCGAGCATGCGGCTGCCGATCTGCCGCCGGACACTGTTGATCTGCTGTTTGACGTCGATCATGAGGATTTCCTTTCGTGGGGTTGATCGCCGCGAAGGCGGCGCTCTCGCTTGCCACGTGCGAGCTCGGTCGCCAGCGCTTCCAGGGGCGGCGTCCAGAACCGCCGGAACCTGTCGAGCCACACGTCGACGTCGCGCAACGGCTCAGAGTTCACCGCGTAGAGCCGTCTCGCGCCCTCGGGACGGACGGTGGCGAACCCCGCGTCGCGCAGCACCTTGAGGTGCTGCGACACGGCGGGCTGGGTGATGCCGAACTCCGACTGGATGACGGCCGACACCTCGCCAGAGCTTCGCTCGCCGTCGGCGAGCAGTACCAGGATCCGGCGCCGTACCGGGTCTCCAAGAACGTCGAACGCGTGCACGCCCGCAACGTATCAGTGCCTCCTTATATAAGTCAACGCCGATACTCCGCTGATCATGTCGGTTCGACCAGGTCATAGCCCGTCAAACCGACATGATCAGCGGGATGGGCCTGAGCGCCACGCTTCGGTCAACGGCAGCTTCACGCCCATCCGCAGCACGGCACCCTCGTCCACTCGTCCCACGAAGACGATCAGCGCTGCAATCAGTAGCAGCATGAGCCCGAGGGCGGCGCCGACCTCCCAGAGGACCGCATCGCCGCGCGCCTTCCGGATCGGCATCACTAACGCGCTAACCGGCGGGGTGATGCCCAGTACGACAACTGCGGTGCCCGCCGGGGTCGAGAACGCGTAGAAGCTGGCGAGGAAGGAGACCAGGGTGAGCATCGTGACGGGTGGTCAGGCCTCGATGACCAGTCCGGCGCCGTTGCGCGGGTTGATCGGACCCACGCGCTCGCGGGCCGCGAGCAGTGTGACGCTGCGCATCTCTCCCGCCAGCTCCTCGTCAAAGTGGGCGTGCCCGTCGTGGCCGACCGTCCGGGTGACGTCCCCACGACTGCCGTCCGCCAGCTCAAAGCGCGCCGTCACCGGCTCGCCGTAGACGTCGTTGCCGCTGCCGTCGACGACGCTCACCGAGAACGCCGCTCTGGTCATGTCGCACCTGCTTTCCCGTTGCTCACTTTCATCGCACATCTATGTGCGATGAAAGGTACCCTAGGTGACAGGAAAGCGGGTGTGCAACTTCATTAGACGCTAACGTTCAGTGAAATAGGTCACATGGGCAGGAGGCGCGGCATGCCCCGGCCGCATCTGCAAGACGCTCATGTACGGTGAATATATGGGTGACGCAACCACGAGTCGCTCGTACCGCATGCGCAAGCGGCGCGAGGACATCGAGCAGACCCGGCAGCGCATCGTCGACGCCGCAGTCGAACTGCACGGCACAGTGGGGCCGATCAACACCACTTTCTCAGCGGTGGCCGAGCGGGCGGGCGTCCAGCGCTCGACCGTCTACCGCCACTTCCCCGACGAGACGGCGCTGTTCGGCGCGTGCACCAGCCACTGGTTGGCCGGCCATCCGTGGCCGCGGCCCGACGACTGGCGGAGCGTGTCCGATCCGGTCGCCCGCCTGGAGCGCGGCCTCACCGACCTGTACAGCTACTACGACACGAACACCCAGATGATGGCCAACTCGTTCCGCGACTTCGACGTCATGCCGGCCTTCGTCGGAGACTTCATCCGCGCCCAGCTTCGCGGCATTCGCACCGCGCTGGTCGAGGCATGGCCGGAGGACGCGCGCGACCACGTGTCCGTGGCCGTCGGCCATGCGATCGACTTCCGGAGCTGGCAGTCGCTCTCGTCGCAATCCCTCTCGGCCGAAGCCGCCGCGCGGCTGATGACATCGATGGTGAGGGGCAGCGTCCGGGCGGGAGCCGACCTTAAGAGGGAAAGTACATCTTCGTGATCAAAGTCGCGGTGATCGAGCAGAATCGGTGCTGTCCCGGTACTTTGATCACTGAGATGCACTTTCCCTCTTGAGATCATTTCGAGGTCGCGCGTGTACGCCTGGGATGTCGGACCGCCGCAGCGGCCGCAGGCTTGCGCCACATAGATAGCGAGGCATCACTAGTGGTCGCACGAGGCACCGCTGCGGTCGTCCCGCGGAACCGCATTGGCGGGGAGTGACGGCGGCGACATAGCCTGGCTCCGACACCGGCACGACAGCGAGCGAGGTTGCGCATGGCGTTCGACATCAGGGAACACACTGATCGAGCGTCCGCGATCACTCCCGACGATGTCGATCCTGCAGCGTTTCGCGGCCAGCCGCTGACGCCGAGCACGATCCGATGTCTGCAGTACCTCCGCAACGTCGAGCAGTACACGATCAGGCACCTGCGCGACCTGCTCGTGACACCGTCCCACACCGACCCCGTCGTCACCGAGTTCCTGACCGGCTGGGCCTACCAGGAGTTCTGGCTCGGCGAGACGCTGGACGAGGTCATCGCCCGGCACGAGCACCGCCGAGCGCGTCCACCGATTACAGCCCCGCAGCGCTTCCTGCAGGAGATTCGCGACCGCTTCGCGCCGGTCCGCCAGGCATTTCTGGCCAACCTGATCGGCGAAGACTTCGTCGCGATCCACATGGCGTGGGCACACCTGGACGCCTGTGTCACCGCCGCTGCCTATAAGAACACCGCCGACCGGGACGACCACCCGCAACTGGCCGCGATCGTCCGTCGGGTCGGCGAGTTCAAGCAAAGCCTCTGCGATTTCTACGAGAAGCAGGCCGCCGCCCGGCTGAGCAGATCCGCACAAGCACGGACGCTCACCCGCAAGGCGCTGACCTACCTGTGGCGGCCACCCGGCGCGGCCATTCATTCCAGGAACGAAACCAGATTCATCCTGACCTACCTGTTCGACGGCAATCAGGCCCGCGGCCTCGACAAGACGCTCGACACTCTGCCGGGCCTGGACGGGCTCCGGATAGTGTCATCAGCCATGGCGACCTTCGGGGTGATCCGCTCATGAGCGACTATCTGGACGGCAAGCACGTTCTGTTCACTGGGGTCACCGGGTTCCTCGGCCAGGCAACTCTCGAGAAGTTGCTGTCGGCCTACCCGACGACGCGCATCTCGGTGCTCATCCGCCCCAAGGGCAGCCAGCCGGCGGCCAACCGTCTCCCGGGACTGCTGCGCAAGGACGTGTTCAAGAAGTGGCGCGAGCGAGTCGGCGACGAGGTCGCCCAGCAGACGGTCGCTGAGCGCGTCACCGTGGTCGAGGGAAGTCTCGGGGACGATCAACTCCCGGAACTCCCTGACGACCTCGACGTCGTGGTGCACAGCGCGTCCATCGTGTCCTTCGACCCACCGATCGACGAGGCGTTCCGGACGAACGTCATCGGGGTGACGCGGCTCTACGAGGCGATCAAGGCGTCCGGTAGCGACCCGCACGTCGTCCATATCTCCACTGCGTACGTGGCCGGCGTCCGCAAGGGCGTCGTCCACGAGGCCCCGCTGGTCCACGACGTCGACTGGCGCGCCGAGGCTGCCGCGGCGGCAGCTGCCCGCGCCGAGGTCGAGACCCAGTCGCGCCGTCCCGAGATCCTTCGCAAGGCGATGGACGCGGCCCGCACCGAGCACGGCAAGGCGGGCCCACAGGCCGTCGTCCAGGCTGCCGAGCCCGCCCGGCGCGAGTGGGTGCACGACCGGCTGGTCGACTACGGCCGGGTCCGCGCGCAGAGTCTCGGCTGGCCGGACGTCTACACGCTGACCAAGGCACTCGGCGAGCGGGCGGCCGAGGAGATGTGGGGCCAGGCCGGGCACCGGCTGTCGATTGTGCGTCCTGCCATCGTTGAGAGCTCGCTGACGCACCCTTACCCCGGCTGGATCGACGGGTTCAAGATGGCCGATCCGCTGATCATCGCCTACGGACGTGGCATCCTGCCCGAGTTCCCCGGCCTGCCGGACAGCGTCGTCGACCTGATCCCGGTCGACATCGTCGTCAACGCCACGCTGGCGGTCGCGGCCAACCCGTCCGAACCGAACCAGCCGGGCTACTTCCATATCAGCTCCGGCGCGCGGAACCCCCTGCCGTTCCGCGGCCTGTACGAACACGTGCACGACTACTTCCGCAACCACCCGATGCCGGACTCCGAGCGCGGCCACATCCAGGTGCCGTCCTGGCGGTTCCCGGGCAGCACGCAGGTGCTCCGGATGCTGCGCACCGGCGAGAAGGCGGTCGAGTACGCCGACCGGGCGCTGCTGCGGATTCCGGCCAGCGACCGGACCCGCAAGTGGCAGAGCGACGTCCACCGCCGCCAGCAGGAGCTCGAGGTCCTGCGCAAGTACGCCGACCTCTACCAGGCATACACCCAGGCGGAGGTCATCTACGACGACCGCCGGATGCTCGCCCTGCACCGCTCACTCCCGGCTGG
>JASLBX010000545.1 GCA_030146385.1 Jiangellaceae bacterium
CTATCTAGTCCGTCCCCAACCGCAGACCGCAGGAGCCCCCCATGAACACCACCGCACCCATCACCTACGTCATCCGGGTCCGAGGCCACCTCGACGGCGACCGGTCCGCCTCACTCGCTGGGCTGTCCATCACCCGCGACAGCGGCGACACCACCACCATCACCGGTCTGATCGCCGACCAGGCGCAGCTGCACCGAGCCCTCGCCGCCTTGGGCGAGACCGGAGCCACCTTGCTTGAGCTGCGCACTCTTGAGCCGCGCACAGACGAGACGCAGACCGACAGCCATCCGGGCACGACCCGCGCCGTGCTCGAACGGCCGTTGCACACCGAACGACTCACGCTCCGACCGGCGGTTCTCACTGACGCCGACATCACCTGGAAGTTCCGGCAGCTCGACAGTGTCAACGAATGGCTTACCGGCTGTCCGAGCGACATCGCCGGCTACCGCGACCTATGGTCCGACCCAGCGCGCCTCGCGACGACCGTCGTCATACAACTCGGCCACGACCGGGACGCCGAGGTCATCGGCGACTTCATGCTCCGCCGCGAGGACGCCTGGGCTCAGCTCGAGATGGCCGAACAAGCTCGCGGCATGCAGGCAGAGCTCGGCTTCGTGCTCGACCCCGCCCACAAGGGCCACGGATACGCTACCGAAGCCGTCCGCGAACTCCTGCGCTACTCCTTCGAGGACCTCGCGGTGCGGCGGGTTGTCGCCAACTGTTTCCTCGACAACGACACATCCTGGCGGCTCATGGAACGCGTAGGCATGCGACGCGAGCTGCATGCGGTCCGCGAGTCCCTCCACCGCTCAGGCAAATGGTTGGACACCGTCGCATACGCCCTGCTCTACGACGAGTGGAGCGCGTGATTCGGCAACGCCGTCGGTTCACAACGCCGGCGCTGGGGCGCGGCAACGCGTAGCGACTGCCCGGGGCCACGGCCTCGACGGACGACATGGCGTCACCCGCTGGCACTCTTGGCAGGCCCAGGCAGCGGCTGGCGTGTCGCGCGCCACACCTACAACCGCCCGGTTTGCGTCAGCCGTATCGACCGCCGCACGCAGTCGTCCCCGCGCCTGTCGTCGAGACGGCACACCCGGCCTCCCCCCACAGACTCCAGGCCAAGTATCGACAGCGGACCGGGACCGCCGCGTCATTCTGGGCGAAATGACCCACCCGAAGCGGTTGCGACGAAGGTCAAGAGCACATCCTGCTCGCCCGCTCGGCGCACGACCATGTCGTAGGCATCGATCTCCGATCCCGGCTTGCCGTCCCGCTTGACAGCGCCGGCCAGGAGTCGGCCGAGCGTGTCGTGGTCGGCCGGATCGGCGACCGTCCGAAGCTTGCTCACAACGCGTCCGAGCCTCCGAATCTCGAGATCAAGAGATTCAGGGTGCAGCCCCGGCTCTTCGCTGGCCGCGTTCTTGTTCGAGGCCGTAGCGTCGATGTCGACTTCAACCGCAGGGCCTGCAGGTCGCCGAACAAGATTGCGGCGTCCACGGTGTGCCTCAACGAGTCCCCACTTCTTTAGCAGCTCAAGTGCTCGCTGCGCCGTCCCGACCGACACACTGTGATCGCTTGCGATCTGCTTGACCGGCGGAACGGGCAACCCGGCGGGGAGTGACCCGTCCATGATCTGGTCACGCAGGCTGACCGCCACCACCTCGTGCGGGCTGGAAGGGTCGAATGCAGCGTGCTCGACTGGCTGCGACGGAACGGCAGGAGCCGGGCGAGGTGGCATCCGAGCCGCGAGATTGCCGGCTGCCCGCTGATCCGACTCCGAGACCCAGGCGGCGTACACACGCAGTGTCGTAACGCCACCGCTGCCATGACCCAGTCGTCCGGCAACCGTGCGAATGTCCACGCCTCCAGCGATCAGTTCGGTAGCGGAATAGTGACGCAGCTTGTGAAGCGTGGTCGCGATGCCCAAGCGCCGAGCCAGCAGGCCGTACCGGTAAGACACGGAGTTCGGAAGCAAGTGCGTGGAACCGTCCGAGGCGCGGGAGAAGACAAAGGCGTCCTGGCTTAGCTCGGCACCAAGCATCGATGCCCGCGACTGACATCGTTCTAAGTGCTCTTGGAGGAGAAGGACGGTGTCTCGATCAAGGGTGATGCGACGCTGCTGGTGGGTCTTTATGTCCTTCTCCCAAGCTCGTCCGTCACGCTGGCCGATACTTCGCTCGACGTGGAGGACTCCGCTCGACAGGTCGACGTGCCTCCATCGCAGGGCGCACAGCTCCCCTCGTCGCAACCCCGTCACCATCGTGAGCCATACGAGCGTTCCCCAGTCTGGGTCCTTCCAGGCCTCGTTGATGATCTGCGCCGCCTCGGCCGGCTTGGGCGGCTTCGGGTTAGGCTTCGGCGCGGATGGCGGCTCACCGCTAGCAATCGGGTTCACGGCGACCCATCGCCAGCGGACAGCACGCTTAAACGCCCCGCTGAGAATGAAGTGGATCTGCCGAACCGTCGATGCCGCCAGCGGTCGGCAGACGTGGGGGCGGCAGCGCTCGTCGCACTCATGCTTTCTTGGCGTGCGGTGATCGACTCCGCCTCGCTCAGAGCAGTGATCCCTGCATCGGCGCAGTTCGGCATAGAACGAATCGAGCACGTCCGCCTCGAGGGACCCGACCTTCTCGCGACCGAGGAACGGCAGGATGTGCTTGTCGACGTAACCGCGATACGTGCTTAGGGTGTTCGCTTCGAGTTGAGCCTCGGCAAGATGTCGCTCAACAAGCTGCGCAACGGTTGTGTTGGTGCGCGGCTGGCGGCGTTCGTCCACCTGCGCCAGCAATCGCGTCCTGACCTTCTGGCCTCGCGCCGGGCCCGGGGCCCAGGAGGCACGGTTTCGCGGAGGTAGATCCGCTTCTTGCTAATCGGATCGATGCCCGCATACACCTTCACGCGCAGGGCCCCGGAGGCGAGGGCTTCGATCTCGCCCCGGCGTGCTTACGGACCGCTGGACTTCGGCATGCCGAGGAGATTAGTGGACCGCTCGCACCACGTCCAGCACCACGG
>JASLBX010000261.1 GCA_030146385.1 Jiangellaceae bacterium
CGAGCGCCGACGCTTCGTGACCACCAAATCGAGCCGACCTGTCACACGCACGCTGCTGCGGGAGGACGGCGGCGGGGTAGTCCGCCGCACCGTCCTCCCGGGCGGCTTGCGAATCATCACCGAAACCATCCCGACAGTCCGGTCCGTCGCGTTCGGCGTCTGGGTGGGCGTCGGCTCGCGTGACGAGACCCCCGCGCAGGCCGGTGCGACGCATTATCTCGAGCACCTGCTCTTCAAGGGCACCCGCCGGCGTTCGGCGCTCGACATCTCGTCGGCTATCGAGTCCGTCGGCGGTGACATCAACGCCTTCACTGCGAAGGAGTTCACCTGCTACTACGCACGGGTGCTGGACGCCGACCTCCCGCTCGCCGTCGACGTCGTGGCGGACATGGTCTCGTCTTCGCGAATCGCGGCAGCCGACGTGGACGCCGAGCGTGACGTCGTGCTGGAAGAGATCTCGATGCGCGACGACGATCCGTCCGACGCCGTCCACGATCTCGTGGCGGCGCGGTTGTGGGGCTCAACACCGCTGGGCCGGCCGATCTTGGGGACGGTGGAGAGCATCAGCTCACTGTCGCGGGACATCATCAACCGGTACTACAGGCGCAAGTACCGTCCGGAGAACATCGTGGTGTCCGCGGCGGGCAACCTCGACCACTCCCGGGTGGTGCGCCTGGTGCGTTCGGCGTTCGAGGCGGCCGGCTTCCTCGGCGAGACAGCGGAGCCGTCGCCGCCCCGGGTCGGTGGCCGCGGACCCCGCACGCACGCCGGGGTGGCGTTGCTGGAGCGTCCTACCGAGCAGGCCAACCTCGTGCTGGCCATGCCCGGGCTGTCGCGCACCGACGACAGGCGGTTCGCCCTCGGTGTGCTGAACGCCGCGCTGGGCGGTGGCATGTCGTCCCGGCTGTTCCAGGAGATCCGGGAGAAGCGGGGGCTGGCGTACTCGGTGTACTCGTATGCCTCGCAGTTCGCCGACGTCGGCTTGATGGGGGTGTACGTGGGGTGCCAGCCGAAGAAGGTCGATCAGGTTCTGGATCTGTGCCGCGAGTCGCTGGCCGACGTGGCCTCGCACGGGATCACGGCTGAGGAACTCGCGCGCGGCAAGGGACAGCTCCGCGGCGGTCTCGTCCTCGGGCTGGAGGACACCGGGTCGCGGATGGGCCGGCTCGCCAAGGCCGAGTTGGTGTACGAGGACCTGCTCAGTGTGGACGACCTACTGTCGATCATCGACGCGGTGACGCTGGACGACGTGCGCGAGGTGGCGGCTTCGATCCTGGCCGCTACTCCGGCGTTGGCGGTCGTCGGCCCGTTCGACGACCCCAGCCGATTCGAGGCGGCCGTCGCCTGATTTCCCGCTGCGGGAGACTAGGGCGCATGACGACACGCGTGGCGGTGATCGGGGCTGCCGGACGAATGGGCAGCCAAACCTGCAAGGCAGTGGAAGCAGCTCGCGACCTGGAACTGGTCGGTCGCCTCGACGCGGGCGACGAATTGGGTGATCTTGGCGGTGCCGAGGTCGCGGTCGAGTTCACCGTCCCGGAGGCGACGGTCGAGAACGTCCTGCACTGCGTCCGGCGTGGCATCCACACGGTGGTCGGCACGACCGGCTGGATCGACGATCGCCTCGACAAGGTGCGCTGGGCGCTGGACACCAGCCCGGGCACTGGTGTGCTGATCGCGCCGAACTTCGCCGTCGGGGCGGTCCTGATGATGCACTTCGCCGTGCAGGCGGCCCGCTTCTACGAGTCGGTCGAGGTGGTGGAGATGCATCACCCGGACAAGGTGGACGCGCCCAGCGGGACGGCGGCGCGAACGGCGCAACTCGTCTCGGAGGTACGGCGGGCAACGGAGCTACCGCCCGTTCCTGACGCGACCGAGACCGAGCGGGAAGGTGCGCGGGGCGCGGAGATCGACGGCGTGCGCGTTCACTCGGTGCGGCTGCGTGGCCTCGTGGCGCATCAGGAGGTGCTGTTCGGCTCGGCGGGAGAAACGCTGACGATCCGGCACGACTCGTTCGACCGGTCGTCGTTCATGCCCGGCGTCCTGCTCGGCGTCCGGCGGGTGCGCGAGACGCCGGGGCTGACCGTCGGGCTCGAGCATTATCTCGAGCTCTGACCTGGTGGTCCGACGAGCGGTCGGTTCCAACGGTCGAGGTACGTGAGGTTATCGACCGGCTGGCGAGGGCCGGGGCGGAAGGTGTCGGTCGTCGAGTAGGCGATCGGCAGCAACGCCACCTGGGTGACGTCGTCCGGAATGCCTAGGATTGCCGCTGCCTCGGCCTCGCGCTCGAGGTGATAGGTGGTGAGGGTCGTGCCCAGGCCCCGTGACCGGAGTGCAAGCTGGAGGTTCCAGATTGCCGGAAAGACGCCCCCGTAGAACACGGCAAGCTCGTCATTGCCTCCCTGTGGTCGCCCGAGCATGCACGGGATGACGAAGACCGGAACCCGATCGATGACGTCGACCAGGTGCTGGGCGGAGGCGAGCGCGCGCTTGAAGGCCGGACTGTCGGCTTGGGCTCCGGCGGCATCCACCCTCCGGCGCAGGTAGGCGTTGCCGACCTCGCGGAAGAGAGCGCCGAGGGCGTTCCTTGTGTCTTGGTCCTGTACGACGAGCCACCGCCAGGTCTGAGTCGCGCCCGCCGTCGGTGCCTGGACGGCGACACGGAGGCAATCCATGACGACGTCGAGCTCGACCGGACGCTCGAGATCGAGCTTGCGGCGAACCGCGCGGGTCGTGGTCAGCAGGTGATCGACGACGACGGTGTCCATGTCGGCTCCTCAGGCTTGATCGATACGTCGGCCAAGTGTGCCAGGCAGCGCTGACAGGTGGACCGGGGTCGCTAGGGTGTCGGCATGCATCGAAGCCGCCTCTGCGCGATCGGAATCGATTGTCCGTCGGGTGTGCGCGACTCCACTGAGAAGTTCTGGGCCGGTGCACTTAGCGGCACCGTGCGCCGCGAATCCGACGACCCTGCGTACTCGACGGTCGCCACGGTTGCGGGCCGGGATGTCTTTATCCAGGAGATCGACGGGAGCGCGCGCATCCACCTCGATATCGAGACCGACGACGTCGAGGCGGAGGTGGCCCGGCTCGAGCGCCTAGGGGCGACGCGGCACCGGCAGGTCCACAGCTGGTGGATCATGCGCGACCCTGCAGGGCTGGTGTTCTGCGTGGTTCCGCCGCAGATGCCCGACTTCCCGGGTGACGCTGCGGTGTGGGAAGCGTCCTGAACGGCGATCACGTGCTGTTCGAGAAGCGATTCTGGCCGGGCCTGGCCGACGGCTCTATCACCCTCACGTATCGCCGGTGGCACCAGCCGCGAGTGATCGCCGGCCGGTCGTACCGGACCGCGGGTCAGATCCTGGACGTGCACTCGGTCCGTGAGGTCGAGGAGGCGTCGATCAGCGACACCGACGCGGTCGCCGCCGGGTATCCCGATGCAGCGTCGCTGCGTGCCGATCTGCGCGGTGACGGAGGCCGCCGGCTGTACCGGATCGAGTTCAGCCGCTCCGACCGCCCTGATCCGCGCGCCAAGCTCGCCGCCGATGGTGATCTCGACGAGGCGCAGATCGCCGAGATCGATCGCCGGCTGGA
Organism: Jiangellaceae bacterium; assembly: GCA_030146385.1. Lineage (GTDB taxonomy): Bacteria > Actinomycetota > Actinomycetes > Jiangellales > Jiangellaceae > JASLBX01. The sequence continues at coordinate 3,595 of JASLBX010000261.1, forward strand.
CCGGCTCGATCGCGCAAGCTGCTACGGGCCGTGGACGCGGGAGACGCTGCGGCTCATCGCCGACTATCCGGCCCGGCGGGCTGGCGACCTTGCCGAGATGGTCGGTCGGGAGCGCGCGCCGTTCAAGCTGGACGTCCGGAAGCTGAAAAACTTCGGGCTGACGGAGAGCCTTGAGGTCGGCTACCGGCTGTCGCCACGCGGGCGGGCCTACCTTGCCGCGGCACGATCCTGAAAATCTGCCGGACCTTGAGCGACATAGGCGGACTCCTATCAAGATCGCGCCGACGGTTCCTCACATCTGCTCCGCCGTTACAGCCCACTTTTCGGGTTATGCCCTCTCCCTCAAGAAGACGAATCGGTTCCGACACTGTTTGCGGGCTGCTGATCTGAAGATGGAAAGTTCATCTTGGTGATCAAAGTCGCGGCCGGCGCGGCCAATCCGGTCGTCTAGCGGAACATTGATCACCAAGGTGAACTTTCCCTCTTGAGGTCGACTTGGACGGTTCGGCTCAGGTGGCGGCCTCGTATTGCC
>JASLBX010000589.1 GCA_030146385.1 Jiangellaceae bacterium
TAGGAACCCACAGAGCCCTCGGAGGCCGTCCACGCCGGGGGGTGGGCGGCCTCCGAGCATGTCGGCCCCTGACCCGTCCGAGAGTGAAGAAGGCAAAGCGCACCGCGCAGACACCTTCGTGGTCGGCAACGGCATGAGGGACCGCTGCGGCATGAAGGTCATCGAGCGAGACGGCAGGCGGGCGTCGCCGTCGACGAGGGGATGGGCCATCCGCTAAGCGTGCGAGTCGACGAAGCGTAAGCATGGGCGAAAGCCCAGTGGGCCAAATTCACGGCTGCCTGCCGGTTCCCTACACCGCGTGTGCGGCAGGACTCCCAGGATCGCGTTCCATCGGTCATGGCCGGACCTAGAAATGTTTTCGCCGCGAGCTGATCAATGATCGATGTCAAAGAATGACAGGGAGGACCCGGCTACACCTGGAACATCCTCAATTGCGGCCGTCAGGACTGGTCGATTCTCCCAACCAGCCTTGGTGGCGTCCGCAATCGCCTGCGTATCGGGGACAGTTCCGGGATGGGGTGACAGGTGGCCGTACCCTCGACACACAAGGACGGGTAAGCAAAGCGGTCGAGTAGCGGGTCGCGAACCAAGCGCGCAGCCACCATGGGGCCGCCGTGATGTCGAAACTAGCTCCGAAGTCCCTCGGAACGTGGTTCCAGCCTTCGAGAATCACTGTTCCAACATGCCCGGGATTCACACCGCCCCTCAGCCGTGACGAGGACGCTTGGCCGTCTGCAGGCAAGTGTCGACCGGTCGCGCTCAGTCGTCCGGCAAGGCTTGATATGCCTGTGATCTTTTTGGACATTCGACTGGGGAAGACCCGGTGGGCACGGTGAGCGCTGAGGCGCAGGTGCCAAAAAAGACCGACCGCCGACCAGGTCAACCGAATGGCGGCCGGCCGCGTCATTGGAGCGGATGGTCCCGACAATCGCGGACCATCGACTCTGCCGGGCAGTGCTCGCCAAGCAGCTGCTGAAGCCGGGTCAGGGACCACGCACTGGAGGTGCGTCATGGTCGCCGTACGAAAGATCCTTCAGTTGGGTGCCGCCACAGTCTGTGGCGCGGCCCTGTTCATCGGCATCGCGGCGCTCCCCGCGACCGCCGAGCCGGAGACACCGGTCACCTACCCGCCCGGCTCGTCGGCGAACCGGGTCAGTGGTCTGGGATTCGACACCTGCTCGGCGCCGTCGCTCGCTGCGCTCAAGGCGTGGAAGGCAGCGTCGCCGTACAGCGTGGTCAACATCTACTTCGGCGGCAACAACCGCGGGTGCAGCCAGCCCAACCTCACCAAGGCCTGGGTCCGGGATGCGACCGTGATGGGCTGGAAGCTGCTGCCGACCTACATGGGTCACCAGCCGATCTGCATGTTCGGCAACAAGCCGAACCGGTACACCGCGTCCAATGCGACCTCCCGCGGCACCACGGACGCGACGGACGCAGTGACCCAGGCGAAGGCGCTGGGCCTGCTCGCCGGGAGTGCGCTGTACGTCGACGTCGAGCACTACGACCGCACCGACACGTCCTGCCGCACGGCGGTCCTGCGCTACGTGTCGGCCTGGACGAAGACGCTACACGCGTCCGGCTACCTCGCCGGTGTCTACGTCCACCAGGACTCCGGGTTGCGCGACCTGTCCGCGAACTACAACTCGACGACCTACGCTCGCCCGGACGCGGTGTGGATGGCGCGGTGGGACGGCAACAAGTCGTTGACCGGCTGGCCGACCGCGCCGAACTCGCAGTGGGCATTCTGGCAGCGCGCCAAGCAGTACCGAGGCGACCACAACGAGACCTGGGGCGGAGTGACCATCAACATCGACAACGATGTCATCAACGGCCCGGTCGCCACCGTCGCTCGCTCCTACAAGGTGACCAGCAAGACGCCGCTGAACGCCCGGAAGGGACCATCGGCTGCCTACGCCGTCGTCACGAGCTACGCCCCCGGCAAGGCCCTCTCGGTCGTCTGCCAGACCAGCGGCCAGAAGGTCGGCACGACCTCGGTGTGGGACCGGCTCACCACCGGCGCGTGGGTCAGCGACTACTACATGTCGACGCCGTCGAGCACCGGGTTCACCTCCCAGCTGCCCCGCTGCACCTACCCCGGTCAGGTGACGACGGCCTCGCTCAACGCCCGGACCGGGCCGGGCGCGTCGTACCCGACGACCGGCAACCCACTGCCCCGCGGCGCCCTGGCGTACGTGATGTGCCAGAAGGCCGGCAGCAAGGTCGGGACCACATCGGTGTGGAACAAGCTGCGCGACGGCCGCTGGGTCAGCGACTACTACGTGTCCAACCGATCCAACACCAGCTGGAGCGCACCGGTGCCGCGCTGCCCATAACCCGGCAACGCTGACCTCCCGCGCCACGCCCGGCGACCGAGCTGGGGTCGAGATGGGAGCGGTTCCTAACCTTGACGCACCTCGTCGATGCCACCGCGCGCCAGCTCGTCGGCACGCTCGTTCTCCGGATGCCCAGCGTGGCCCTTCAACCAGAACCATCGCACATCGTGCCCTCGATCGCGGCCACGAACCGCAGCCACAAGTCGAGGTTCTTCACCGGCGCCTTGGCGTTCACGGTGGTGGTCGCGCTTGGCACGGATGGCATCCCTCCGCGGCCTTCGACCACATGCGGGCATTCCCGCCGGCCCGGGTTCCAACCATGCAGTGCCCACCCCGTCGGCGGCATCGCCGACCCCCAGGGGGTGGCGCGGTTCCCGAGACAGAGCGGAGCCATCACCACCCGTGCGCCGCCAGACACCGAGGCCGCCCGGTCGCAGTTGAGACTCGCTGTTTCGGGTGTCTGACTGAGGGCGATCCAACCAGCGGAGCGAGCTCCAACCGGGGTCGTCGAGACGCCGCCGCCAAGAATGCACACCTCGCCTTCTGCCTGCTCCCTGCACTCCCAGAGCGCGACCGCGTCCGGACCGGCCAGCACCTAGACGTCTCAGCGGCGACAGCGATTGCGCGCCCTACCCGACGACGCGTCACTGCGTGAGATAGTCCGGGGTGGAGTGGCGCCCGCCCTGGACCCGGCCCCCCAGGACCCTCGGAAGGCCGGGCTTTGGGCGATCATCGCCCGGGGCATGAGGAGCGAGCTGCGGGCCCGCACGCCCCGTTCGCAGCACACTCCAACGTCGAGGATGAGCTGATCACCCTCCTCGCCCGCAAGCTGCCGCACCTGACTCGAGCTCACCTACCGTGACGGCACGACCGAGACCCGCACGCTCACCCTCCGCTGCCACGGGCGCTTGCACACCCATGTCGGACAGCAGGAACCCCACGCGCCGCCGGTGTCACAGGCCGAGCTTGTTGCCCAGTCCGCCGCCGCCGCCAAGCAGGTCCGCGGGGTCGATACCGAACTTCGACAGCAAGCCGGAGTCCTTCTCGGTGTCGACCTGGCCGGGCAGCTCCTGCTGCGCCTGGTCGGCCTTGGCGTCATCGCCGCGCTGGCGCAACAAAGAGATGATCTGATCCTTGTCGATCTGCATGGTTCCGCTCCCTTGACGGTTGCCGTTGCCGGCTCGTACCCGCCACGCGCCCCATCAACCCGGGGGAGGACCTCCACTCCAGGTTTTTGTCGAAATCCCCGGGGCCGGTGTCGTCGCACTCCGCGACGGCGGGGCATCGAGCTGACACGGATCACGCGGGAAGCGGCCTTCGCGCCGGAGTAAGACAAGCAGCGCCAAGACGCAGGGTCGACTGGATAAGGCGAGCAGCCTGACAGCCGCCACCTCGGGATGTACGTCATACCGCCGTAGCGGCCACGCAATCTGCCCGTTCGCGCCGAGTTGAGGGCGTCAAGTCCCTCAAGAAGGTCGCAGGAAGATTCGGCATCGCCGAGCTTGGACCGCGTTAGTGGACGGTCCAAGCTCGGCGGTGCGTGCCGAATCAGTCGCCAGCGGCATGACCGAGTGCTGCGAGGCACTTGTCTTGGAGGCCCGCTTCGCTGCCTCGTCAACCAACGACCGCGGGCGGTGGTGCTCCGAGCCGGGAAGCCAATCGGTGTCATCTTTAGTGCCGTACCCGGGCGGCGACACCACCCCGAGTGATCCGAGCGCACGAAGAACGTTAGGCGCGAGAGGCGCGCACAAGCATTCTGGGGACGTGAGCAGCTGGCGACCCTGAAC
>JASLBX010000056.1 GCA_030146385.1 Jiangellaceae bacterium
GCGGCAGCGTCGGCTTCGGGTAGCGCCTCGGTCGGCTCGGCTACCGCGACTCGCGCCGGCCGGATGATGCGTTCTCCGTACCGGTAGCCAGGCATCAGGACCTGCGTGCACGTCGGCGAGGAGACCTCGTCCGAGTATTCGTGCATCAGGGCTTCGTGGATCGTCGGGTCGAACTCGTCGCCCGGCTCGCCGTACTTGACCAGCCCGAGTTTGGTCGTCACGCCCTCGATCGCCTCGCCCACCGAGCGGAACGCACCGGAGAGGTCACCGTGGTCGCGGGCGCGTCCGATGTCATCGAGCACGCCCAGCAACTCGCCGAGGACCGAGGCGACGGCGTTCTCGCGGACGAGATCGCGGTCGCGCTCGACCCGACGGCGGTAATTGACGTACTCGGCCTGGACTCGCTGCAGCTGGTCCAGCCGCTCGGCGGCCAGCGCCTCGGCGGCGGCCAGGGCCTCGGAGGTCGCTGCATCGGTTGCGGACTTCGGCTGGTCCCCGGCGCCGGCACCCTGCTCGCCAGGTGCGCCGGCCGCCGGGCCCGCCGCAGCGTCTCGCAGCTCGCCAGTCTCCGGGTCGATCCGACGCCGATCGCGCACGACCGGGCTGTCGTTCGGCTCTTCGACTGTCACTGGTCGTCCTTCTCCTCGTCGACGATCTCGGCCTCGACAACGTCCTCATCCGCCGTAGACTCGTCTGCCGTTTCGGCGGACTCGCCAGCAGCAGTATCACCCGCGGTGTCCGCGGACGACGGCTGGGCTGTCGCGTAGATGGCCGCACCCAGTGACTGGAACGCCGTCTGCAGGCGCTCGGACGAGGACTTGATGAACGCGTCGTCGTCGCCCTCGAGCGCCTTCTTGGCCTCGGCCAGTGCGGCGTCGACCTCGGACCGGACGTCCGTCGGGAGGGTGTCGATCTTCTCCTTGTTCTCCGAGAGGAACTTCTCGGTCTGGTAGACCAGCGCCTCGGCCTGGTTGCGGTTCTCGGCCGCCTCGCGGCGCTTGCGGTCCTCCTCGGCATACTGCTCGGCTTCGTGGACCATCCGGTCGATGTCGTCCTTCGGCAGCGCCGAGCCGCCGGTGATGGTCATCGACTGCTCCTTGCCGGTGCCGAGGTCCTTGGCCGAGACGTGCACGATGCCGTTCGCGTCGATGTCGAACGTCACCTCGATCTGGGGGACGCCCCGCGGAGCTGGCGGCAGCCCGGTGAGCTCGAAGTTGCCCAGCGACTTGTTGCTGCGGGCCATCTCACGCTCGCCCTGGAACACCTGGATCATCACGGACGGCTGGTTGTCGTCGGCCGTGGTGAAGACCTCCGAGCGCTTGGTCGGGATGGTTGTGTTCCGGTCGATAATCTTCGTCATCACGCCGCCCTTGGTCTCGATACCGAGCGACAGCGGGGTAACGTCGAGCAGCAGGACGTCCTTCACGTCGCCGCGCAGCACACCGGCCTGCAGGCTGGCGCCGACCGCGACGACCTCGTCCGGATTGACGCCCTTATTGGGCTCCTTGCCGCCGGTCATCTGCCGAACCAGGTCGACGACCTGCGGCATCCGGGTCGAACCACCGACGAGCACGACGTGGTCGATGTCGGCCACCTTGATGCTGGCGTCGCTGAGTACCTGCTCGAATGGCCGCTTGGCGCGTGCGAGCAGGTCGGACGTCATCTGCTCGAACTGGGCGCGGGACAGGCTCTCGTCGACGTGCACGGGGTTCTTCTCGGCGTCCTGCGCGATGTACGGCAGGGAGATCGAGGTCTGGGTGCTGGACGACAGCTCGATCTTGGCGCGCTCGGCGGCCTCGGTAACCCGCTGCATGGCGATCTTGTCCTTGGACAGGTCGATGCCGCGCGCGGACTTCACCCGGTCGACCAGCCAGTCGACGATCTTCTGGTCCCAGTCGTCGCCACCGAGGTGGTTGTCGCCACTGGTGGCCTTCACTTCGACGACACCCTCGCCGATCTCGAGCAGCGACACGTCGAACGTGCCGCCACCGAGGTCGAAGACCAGGATGGTCTGGTCTGTCTCGCCCTTGTCGAGCCCGTAGGCCAGAGCGGCTGCGGTGGGCTCATTGACGATGCGCAGGACGTTCATACCGGCGATCTCGCCGGCTTCCTTGGTCGCCTGCCGCTGGGCGTCATTGAAGTATGCCGGGGTTGTGATGACCGCGTCAGTGATGGTCTCGCCCAGGTAGGCCTCGGCGTCGCGCTTGAGCTTCTGCAGGACGAAGGCCGAGATCTGCTGGGGCGTGAACGTCTTGTCATCGATCTCGGTCTTCCAGTCCGAACCCATGTGCCGCTTGACGGAGCGGATGGTGCGCTCGACGTTCGTGACGGCCTGGCGCTTCGCGACCTCGCCCACGAGGACCTCGCCGTTCTTCGCGAACGCGACGACCGATGGCGTGGTGCGAGACCCTTCGGCGTTAGCGATGACGGTGGGCTCTCCACCCTCGAGGACGGCCACGACCGAGTTGGTCGTGCCCAGGTCGATGCCGACGGCTCGTGCCATGGCGTAGATCCCTTCCATGTATCTGCGTTGAGCGGAATGCACTCAATGGTGCTGCGCGAGCGAGTGTACCCGCTCATCTTGAGTCCATTCGACTCAACCTCTGGGAAGGGCGGTCGTATTCCACTCCACACTCCCTTGACGTTCATGATCAACGCGTGGAGGGTGGGGTGCGGCGCCTCGCCAGCGAGACCACAGCGATGGCGATGACGGCGCCTGCGGCGATGAGGGCCAGCACGACGCCCAGGGCGGGGCCGGTTGCCTGTGCGACTCCGTCGGCCTCTGGCTCGTCCGGCAGTTCGGACAGCGGGCCGACGACTTGGGCGGGTTCCTCGGCATCGATACCTGGTTTCGGCTCACCGGAGCGGTCCGCGATCTCACCTGAGGTTCCGGCGTCCCCGGGGGTAGATGCAGCCGGCGCTGACTCGCTCCCGGTGGCGGAGCCCGGCTCGTGGGACGTGCCGGCGGGGGAGCTGGTTTCCTCGTTCGT
>JASLBX010000057.1 GCA_030146385.1 Jiangellaceae bacterium
TTCGGTGTGGGTGGAAATGCCCAAGTCCCCGTCCCGAGGTTGGCGGCCAATGCCGATCCGCCCGACCGGCACCGAGGGCCAGTCTCGAATCAACCTGCCCGCCGATACGGGCACCCCGAGATCGAGACAACGCGGAGGGATGCGTAATGGACACCCTGGAGAGGAACGGCGTGGAGTTGCCGTACGAGGTGCGTGGGAGCGGCGACTCAGTGGTCCTGCTCCACGGCGGAGGCTGCCAGCTCGAGGACTGGGAACCGGTCGTGTCGCGGCTCGCTGAAACGCATCGAACCATTGCGTACGACCGGCGCGGCAACGGACGCTCACGCAGCCCTCAGAGCCCGGACCTGCGGATCCACGCCGAGGACGCGGCGATGCTCATCGAGGAGCTCGTCGGGGGAGCGGCGATCGTCGTCGGCTGGAGCCGAGGGGCTTCCGTCGCTCTGCTGCTCGCCGTGTCCCGTCCGGAGCTGGTGCGTTCGCTGGTGCTGATCGAAGCTCCCTATCACTTCGGAACCGACCCGAGTGTCGTGCCTTTCATCCTGCACCACATGGTCCTCTCGCGGCTGCTTCGTAAGACCGCTCGGGACCGCCACGAGTACGCAAGCCGGTGGGTGATGAGAAGTCACCATGGCCGCGAGGTCTGGGACGACCTGGATGAAGGCTTCCGTGAGTCCCACCTGAGGAACCTCATCCGTCTGGACCAGGCGGAGCACCGGCACACCCGCTACAGCGACGACCTGACCGGGCTGCGGTCGACGGAGGTCGCGAGATGCCCGGTGCCGGTGACCTGCCTCCGGGGCGAAGAGAGCATCCGGCCGTTCGCTCTCGCGAGCCGGCGGTTGGCGAAGGCCCTCCCGGAGATGCGAACGATCGTCGTACCCGGCACGACGCATGCGTTGCCGCTCCAGGACCCGGACGCGGTGGTTGCCGCCGTACTCGAGGCGGACAGCAGATCAAAGAAGCCCACAACCTAGTGTCCTGCGCCCGTAGTTCGTTGAAGAAGTCGTCCGAGTGATCCGAGGATCTGTTCGGCGCTCTTGGTCCAGATGAAGGGTCTGGGGTTCTCGTTCCAGGCGGCGACCCATTTGCGGATGTCGGCCTCGAGGGCCTGGACGCTGCGGTGGTCTGAGCGTTGGAGCAGGTCGGCTGTGACGAAGGCGAAGAACCGCTCGACCTGGTTGATCCAGGAGGAGTAGGTCGGGGTGAAGTGCATGTGGAACCGCGGGTGCGCGGCAAGCCACTTGTTCACCGTCGGGTGCTTGTGGGTTCCGTAGTTGTCGCAGATCAGGTGCACGTCGAGGTCGTCGGGAACCTGGTCGTCGATCTTGGTCAGGAACTTCTTGAACTCGGTCGCGCGGTGCCGTCGGTGCAGGCTGGAGATCACGGTGCCGTCGGCGGTGTTGAACGCGGCGAACAGACTGGTGGTGCCGTGCCGTACGTAGTCGTGGGTGCGTTTCTCCGGCATGCCCGGCATCATCGGGAACGCCGGCTGGGACCGACCCAACGCTTGGACTTGGCTTTTCTCGTCCACGCTGAGCACGACGGCGGCCTCGGGCGGGTTGAGGTAAAGCCCGACCACGTCATAGACCTTCTCCACCAGCAACGGGTCACCTGAGAGCTTGAACCCCTCGGTGCGGTGTGGCTTGAGCCCGAAGTCGCGCCAGATCCGACCGATCGTGGACTTGCTCAGCCCGGTCCGCTCGGCCATCTTCGCCCGCGTCCAATGGGTCGCGATGGCCGGGGTGGACTCCAAGGTCGACACCACCACGTCCTCGACCTGGTCGAGACTGACCGAGGGTGGTCGACCCGGTCGGGCCTCGTCGCTGAGACCGTCCAGACGCTGCTCGACGAACCGCGCTCGCCACTTGCCCACCGTCGCGGCGGCGCATCCGAGCTGATCGGCGACGGTCTTGTTGTCCGCCCCCTGTGCGCAGGCCAGCACGATCCGAGAACGCAACGCCAACGCCTGCGAGGACTTGCGTCGCCGAGACCAGCGCGTCAACTGCTCCCGCTCGGCATCGGTGAGGACCAACTCGGCTTTGGGACGTCCAGAACGGGGCATACCCGAGTCTACGACTTATACTATGAATTTCTGACGTGACACACTAGAGGTGCGCATTTGCAAAGTCAGCAACGGGCGCGGGCGGATCCGCGCCGGTTTTGCTTACCGTGCGGTGGGTGGCTGGTTGATCCGGATGTGGTTGCCGAACGGGTCACGCACCGCCATGTCGATGCCGTACGACCGCTCCGTCGGCTCCTCGGTGATGTCGACACCGCGCGCCTTCAGTTCCTCGTACGTCTTCTGGCAGTCGTCGGTGCTGAACCCGACCGTGAAGCCCGTCGCACCCTTGCTGACCAGTTCGCGAATCTGCCGGCCGGCTTCCTCGTCCACCGACGGCGGCGCCGGGAGCTCGAGAAGGATCTCGCGCTCCGGATCACTCGGCGCCCTGACGGTGAGCCACCGCATGAATCCAAGGTCGACGTCGGCGCTGACCTCGAGGCCGAGCTTGCCGACGTAGAAGTCGAGGGCTTCGTCCTGGTCGAAGACCCACACGTGAGAGATTCTGATTGCGTTCAACATGCCCGTCACGCTACGCGGCGCGTATCGGACCGCGCTTCTCCAAAACTGCTCGGTCTCATCCACGCCATGGTGAAGCACGTCGGCGCGAGTAGAACCGGCGTCCTGGCGCGGTACGACGACGGCGACTGGCCGACGATGTCGCGGAAGGTGTGGCTGAACGTCCCGAGACTGGTGAACCCGACGTCCATGCAGATCTGCGTCACGCTCTGATCCGACTCCCGGAGCAGGAACATCGCCCGCTCGAC
>JASLBX010000063.1 GCA_030146385.1 Jiangellaceae bacterium
CCTCCGGTCCGTTCACGCCCAGAGCCGCCATCGCCGCGGCGAAAGCCATCTCCGACATCGTGTCTAAGTTGTCCTTCGGTTCCGGTGTCGTCGTCATCGGTTCTCACACAGGCTCACCTGACCCGCGTCAGCACCCTTTCGGGTCCGGGCACCAGCGACCTCACCCAGTGCCTGCTCCCAGCTCTCCTTGATGCCGATGCCGAACTCGGCTCGCACCAGCCGGACGTCTGCTCCCGTCATCCGGCTGAGCAAGATGTTGCCGACCTTGTCGTAGACCGCATCCGGCCAGTCGACCGAGGACTCCTGGATGAGCACGCATTTCAGGCCCACCCGCGCGCCGACAGCGGCGACCTGGCGGGTGTGGTTGGACTGCACGCCGCCGATCGACACGAGGGTGTCGCAGCCCTGCCCCACGGCATCCGCGACCAGGTATTCCAGCTTGCGCGTCTTGTTGCCTCCGTACGCGATCCCGGAGTTGCAGTCTTCCCGCTTCGCCCAGCCGAAGGGTCCGCCGAGATGGCTGGTCAACCGCTTGAGCGGGTGGACCGGCGACGGACCGAACAACAGCGGGTAGCGCTCGAACGAGGTGATCGACGTCGGCATGGTTCCCTCCCGGTGATGTGGCCGGCTGCGCAACATTCGAGCGCCGTGTCACGACCATTGTGTTCAGCCCGGTGGAGGAACCGGGCACGATAGCGCAATGCCCCACCGCCCGACCGCACGAACCGTGGCCGCCGCCACAGTGATCACGGCGGTCGTGGCGGCCACGGCATGTGGCGACGATCCTGACGCGCCCCCCCACGAGTTCGTGAGCAGACCCGACCTCAGCCCGCCGCTGATCGACGTGACGGTCACTCCGGCGGGCGCCATCAGTGGTGAGACCGCCGACGACGACGTGATCCTGCTCGCTCCGAAGTCGGACGGCACGCCGCTGCAGGGACTGCTGATCGTGGACGCCGCCGGCGAGCCGGTGTGGATGCAGGAGCTCGACACGCGCAGCTTCAACCTGACCGTGCAGGAGTACCGCGGTGAGCCGGTGCTCACGTGGTGGCGGGGCGAGACGCGCGGCGGGCACAGCGCCGGTGAGTTCGTGATCATGAACAGGTCGTACCAGGAGATCGGCGCCGTGACCACGAGGGGCGAGGGTGCCGACCACCATGACATGAAGCTCACCGACGACGGCACCGCCCTGCTGCTGACCTACCCGACCGTCGAAGCGGATCTGGCGCCTCTGGGTGGACCGCGCGACGGCTGCGTGTTCGACGGGGTGGTGCAGGAGGTGGATGTAGAGACTGGCGAGGTGCTCTTCGACTGGAGAGCGCTCGACCACGTGCCGATCAGCCAGACCAAGAGCACGCTCCGCGAGGAGGATGACGACCACGGCTCGTGCATCGACCCGTTCGACTACCTGCACATCAACTCCGTCGACGAGGCGCCGGACGGGTCGCTCATCGTGTCCGCGCGCAACACCCATGCCGTCTACTGCATCGACCGGGCGAGCGGGGACGTCGAGTGGACCCTCGGCGGGTCCGCCAGCGACTTCCACCTGCTCGGGAACGCATACTTCGCCTGGCAGCACGATGCTCAGCTGCACGACGACGGCACGCTCACCATGTTCGACAACGAGGCAACTCCGAAGCTGGGGGAGTCTCGCGGGCTGCGGCTCGAGCTCGACTTGCGGGCGTGGGTCGCAAGAGTCGTCGCCGAGTATCCGGCCCCTGACGATCGGCTGTCGAGCAGCCAGGGCAACATGCAGGTGCGCGACAACGGCAACATCTTCATCGGCTGGGGATCCGAGCCGTTCTTCTCGGAGTACTCGTCCGCCGGCGACCTGTTGCTCGACGCACGGCTCAGCGCCGGCGAGAGCTATCGCGCCTACCGGCTGCCGTGGACCGGTACTCCCAGCGATCCGCCCGATCTGGTCGTGGTCGATGGCCGGGACGGGTCGACCGCGTACGTCAGCTGGAACGGTGCCACGGAGGTCGCATCGTGGCGCTTCCTGGCCGGTGACGACCGTGACAGCGTCCGCGAAGTCGCAGTCGTCGAACGGACAGGTTTCGAGACGTCCGCACCCATACCGGACGAGCCACACGCCGTGGTCCAGGCCCTCGACGCGGCAGGCCGCGTGATCGGCACAGCAGCGGATTCTCGACCCTGACCTCCGCCTTCGCTCACGCAGCGTTGGTGAGCAGCTGCTGGGCCCGGACCTCGTCGAGCACCTGCTTCTGGGCTGAGCTCATCAAATATGCCCACGGGCGTGCCGCCGCGAGTACCTTGTCGCCGTGCCGGCAGAGCACTAGCCATGCTGCTAGCAGCACATCATCGACCAGCCCGCGGCCCATCGCGGCACCGGTCGCCGCGGCCACGTGGGCTGCGTTGCGGACCGCGAGCCGGCGAATCTCCGCGAGCAGCCGTTGCCCGGCAGGCTGATCCCACGATCCCGACTGGCCAACGGCTCGGACCGCGTGGCGCAGGCCTTCGTCGGTGTGCGGATCAAGCATGCCGGAAGTCGACACGCATGGGTGCACGGTCGGTGCCGGTGGAGTGTGGCAGGGTCTAGGGCGGTTACGCCCTTGGGGCTGCCGATCGCCCGCAGTCGATCGCGGGTCAGCTGGTACTTGTGGGCTTCATTGCGGGCCATGTTGACATACAGGTCGGTCACCACCAAGGCGTGCACCAGGTCGGGTCGGCGTTTGATCAGGGGAAGGCCGGTCAGGGTTCCCATCGACTCGGCCAGCACGATCACCTTGTCGGTGGCCAAGTACTGGCGCAGGAATTCGATGAGCTCGATGGCGTCGGTGACCCGGCGCTCGAAGGTCATCTCGCCGCTGCCTTCCTTGCCGTTGCGGCCCAGCGTCTTGCCGGCCCCGCGATGATCCCACTGGACGACCGTAAAGTGTTGCTCCCAAGAGCGCAGGGGAAGGGTGAAGACCGCGTTGGGCCAGCCCGGTCCGCCATGCAAGACGAGCAGTACCGGGTTGGCGCGGTTCTCGCCTCGGATCTGGATCCACTGGTCGATGCCGCCGATCTTGACGAACCGATGCTCGACAATCCCGTCTGGCGTGGTTATCTCCAGCGCCTTGGCCACTCGGCGCTGGCGTGCCCGGCGCCAGGCCAAGCCACCGATCACAGGCGCGGCGATGAGGGCCCCCACGCTGGCCAGAACTAGGACTTCCATATTTTCTCCACTCCATCTGCGAGACGGACCGTCTCGTCTCACTAGTGGTAGGATACACAGGTGTCCGGAAACCGCAAGTATCCGAACCCGGCTCGGCGAAGCGAGCGCTCCCGCCAGGCGATCTTGACCGCCACGGCCGACCTGATCGGCCAGGTCGGCTACACCAAGCTCGCAATAGAGGCGATTGCCGCCCGTGCCGGCGTCGGCAAGCAGACGATCTACCGATGGTGGCCGGACAAGGGCTCGGTGGTGTTGGACGCATATCTCACGCTGGTCGGCGCCGATCAGGGCATCGACGTTCCCGACAGCGGCGACCTCGAGGCCGATCTGCGACTCATCCTAGGATCCACGGTGGATTCCTTGGCCGATCCGATCTTCGAGCGACGGTACCGGGCACTGCTCACCGCGATCCAAGACGACCCTGAACTCGCGGCAGCACTGCTTGACCGATTGCTGAAACCGTGGCTCGATTCGACCAAGAAACGGCTGCGCAGCGCACAGCAGGCCGGGCAGATCCGCGACGTCGACCTGGACGTGGCAGCAGAGTCTCTCTACGGCCCGATCTACTACCGGTGGCTGCTGCGCATCGGACCGATCTCGCGTCAGTACATGGATGCCTTGATCGCCATGAACCTACGCGGACTCACCTGATCGCCAGCGGACCATTT
>JASLBX010000088.1 GCA_030146385.1 Jiangellaceae bacterium
ACGTGGGGCGCAGGGCACAGGCACTAGATTTGAGCTGATGTCTGAGCACCCCGCCCCCGTCCCGAACCCCGGTCCTTCCGTCCCCCTGGCTACTTGGCCTGGCCCGGCCGATGCCTCGAGCCCGTTGCCCGGGGAACTGGCCGCCGCGCTCAAACGCGACAGCGCTGGCCTCGTGGCCGCGGTGGTGCAGCAGTACGACACCAATGAGGTGCTGATGCTCGGCTGGATGGACGACGAAGCGCTGCACCGTACCCTGACCACCGGCCGTGCCACCTACTGGAGTCGCAGCCGTCAGGAATACTGGGTCAAGGGTGAGACGTCCGGCCATCGCCAGTGGGTGCACGAGGTAAGGCTGGACTGCGACGGCGACGCCGTGCTGGTCCAGGTCGACCAGGAAGGCCCGGCCTGCCACACCGGAACCAGGACCTGCTTCGACGACGGGCTGCTTCCCGCGGCCAAGGGGATGCCATCGTGACGACGAGCCCAGACCTGGACGCGTTCAGGGTGCTGGCCAAGGACCGCAGGGTCATTCCGGTGACCCGGCGGCTGCTGGCCGACGGCGAGACGCCGGTCGGCGTCTACCAAAAGCTGGCCGCCAACCAGCCCGGCACGTTCCTGCTCGAGTCCGCCGAGCACGGCGGCGTCTGGTCGCGCTACTCGTTCGTCGGCGCCCACTCCGCGGCGGTGCTGAGCGAACGGGACGGGCGTGCTATCTGGCACGGCACACCGCCGGTGGGCATGCCGTCCGGCATCGAGCCGTGGGAGGCCGTGTCCGGGACGCTCGCGGCCTTGCACACGCCTCGGATGCCGGACCTGCCGCCACTTACGGGAGGGTTGGTGGGCTTCGTGTCGTACGACGCGGTCCGCAAGCTCGAGCGGCTGCCGGAGCTGGCCACGAACGACCTCGAGCTGCCGGACATGGCGTTCATGCTGGCCACCGACCTCGCCGTGCTCGACCATGAAGACGGGACGATCCTGCTTGTCTCGAACGCGATCAACTGGGACGACACCGACGAGCGGGTCGACGAAGCCTGGGCGGACGCCGTGCGGCGCCTGGACCGGATGACCGCCGAGCTGGCCGGGCCGACCCCGTCGTCGGTGGCCGACTACGAGCCGGGCGCGGCGCCGGTCTTCGAGAGCAACACGCCCGAGCCCGACTACCTGGCCGCCGTCGAGCGGGCCAAGGAGGAGATCCGGGCCGGCGAGGCGTTCCAGATCGTCGTCGCGCAGCGGTTCGAGGTGCCGACCCGGGCCGATGCGCTGGACATCTACCGGGTGCTGCGCCGTGAGAACCCGAGCCCGTACATGTACCTGGTGCGCATGCCAGGCCCGGACGGCGATGGGGACGGCGCGTTCGACATCGTCGGGTCGAGCCCCGAGGCGCTGGTCAAGGTGAACGACGACAGGGCGATGACCCACCCGATCGCCGGCAGCCGCGGCCGTGGCGAGACACCGGAGGAGGACGCCGCGCTTGCCACCGAGCTGCTCGCCGACCCCAAAGAACGGGCCGAGCACCTGATGCTCGTCGACCTGTCGCGCAACGACCTCGGCCGGGTCTGCGCGCCCGGGACGGTCGAGGTCGTGGATTTCATGACGGTGCGCCGGTACAGCCACGTCATGCACATCGAATCCACCGTCGTCGGGCGGATCGCACCCGGCAAGGCATCGCTGGACGTCCTGGCCGCCTGCTTCCCGGCTGGGACGCTCTCCGGAGCGCCCAAGCCCCGGGCCATGGAGATCATCGAGGACCTCGAACCGACCCGTCGCGGCGTCTACGGCGGCGTGGTCGGGTACCTGGACTTCGCGGGCGATCTTGACGTCGCCATCGCGATCCGGACCGCCGTCGTCCGGGACGGACGGGCGTACGTCCAGGCCGGGGCCGGCATCGTCGCGGACTCCGACCCTGCGTCCGAGCACGCTGAGTGCCGCAACAAGGCGGCCGCCGTGCTGCGGGCGGTCGCCGTGGCTGAATCCATGCGTCCGGTCTAGGGATTGTCTTCTTAATGCAGCGCCGCGGAACCACCCTCTACGTCGTCGTGCTCGGCGTGCTGCTGGTGGGCGCCGTCCTGTGCCTAGTCGCCTCCGGCATGTCCTGGGGCGCAGCGCAGCGGGCCGACCTGGTGAGCACCGAAGTTGAGGTATCCGGGGGAGACCTGGTTCCGATCGGACGGGCCGCCGGGCTGCTCGGCCTGGCCGCGGTAGTGGCCGTCCACGCCACCCGCCGGTGGGGTCGCCGGCTCGTCGGCGTACTGCTCGCCGTTACAGGCGTGGCCGTAGCCGGGCAGGCCTTTCTCACCGGGCGCGACCTGGCGGACCGTATCCTGAGCCATCTTGAGGGTCCGGCGGGCGCCGGCGAATACACCGGTGTCGGCACCGTCCTGGGTGGTCCGCTGCTCATGACGGCAGGCGGTGCGGCCGTCACGGCGTCCGGAGTGGCCATCGCGGTCTGGGGGCCGCGGTGGCCCAGCATGGGCGCGCGGTACGAGCGGAAGGCGGCGTCCCGACCGGCGAACGAGTCCGGTGAGCGCGCGGCGTGGGACGCGCTCGACCGCGGCGAGGACCCCACCGCCTGACTGCCGGACCTGGCTGCGGGAGCGGAGCCGCACCAGGCAGAATGGGCGCCGTAGACACGTTGTTGCCCCGCCTACATGTCGCGACCAAGGAGATGACATGGCCACCCGCTACGATCACGGCTCCACGCCCGCCGCGTGGACCGCGGTGCTGATCATCGCCGCCGGTATCTTCATCGGCGCCTTCGCAGTGGCGGTGCTGAATTGGCCGCTGTTCTGGATCGGCGGCGTGGGCGTGATCCTGCTCGGCTTGATCGTCGGCAAGGTCATGCAGATGATGGGCTTCGGCAAGCCGCCAGAGGAAGAGCCGAGCGCCGAGGAAGAGGCCGCGACCCTGCCGGAGGGCGGCCGGTAAGGGCGATGGGCGCCCGGCGTACTGCCGACGCCCCGCCTCTGACCGTAGGCGGGGTCACGTTGGATGCCGCTACCGGACGAGCGATCGCCGGTGGGCACGAGCTCAGCTTGACCAAGACCCAGTTCGGCCTGCTGGAGCACCTCATGCGGCATCGGGGCCGGGTCTGCAGTCGCGCTGAGCTGATGTCCGAGGTCTGGGGCTATCGCGAGCCCGTCGGCACGCGCACGGTCGACGTCCATGTCGCCGCGCTACGGGCCAAGCTGGGCCGGGCGCTGCCCATCAGCACGGTCCGGGGCCGGGGCTACTGCGTAGACGACGCAGGCCAGTCCTCATGATCGCCGCCATCCGGGCGCACCGGCTCGTCGCGCCGCTAGCCACCGCCGCGGCTGTGGGCGGCGCCTGGGTGGCCGTTGCCGTTCTCGGGCCTGCACGCGCCGTTCCGCTGCCGTGCCCACTGCTCGCCGTCACCGGGCTAGCCTGCCCCTTCTGCGGCGGGACGCACGCCGCCTACGCACTGGCGCACGGCGATGTCATGGCCGCCGCCGATCACAACGCCGTGGTGGTGCTGGCCGCACCGGTTGCCGTCGTGCTGTGGGCCCGCTGGCTGATCGGGAGGGTCAGGGGAGCGCCGGGACCGATGTTCGCACCGTCGAACCGCATGCTTCTGATCGTCAGTGCCGGTCTCTTGCTGTTCGCGATCGTCCGCAATCTGCCATTCGGCGCTGCTCTCGCGCCATAGATCACGCGCCCTGGAACGCGACCAGGCCGACAATGAGGATGAGTATGCCGATCGCTACCAGCGCGAGGGCGATGATCGAGATGATCCGCGCCGCATTTGCCATGCCCTCGCCGGTGAGCCATCCGTTCGATGCCCGGATGGCCCGCAACGACTGGTTGGCCAACACCAGGGCGATGACGTTGAGGACGATTGGGCAGACGAACAGACCCACGATGGCCAAGATCAATGCAGTGAGTGCCTTGCCGTCCTGCTGTGGCTGCGGATAGGGGTACTGCTGCCCATGTGGCGACGGCTGCTGACCCCAATCCGGCTGGTTGGAGTAGTCGCGCGGCTCGTCGTCACCCGGTTGCTGTGCATACGGATCGTGCGTCATGACGGGCCACGGTACCGGTTTCGGTGGGGCGATGACAGAGAGCAAATCCTGCCTAGCTACGCTGGATCGACCAGCCACCAATGGCATCGAGCACCCCGGGGGGACGAGCGTGAGCGTACTCGACGAGATCCTCGACGGGGTGCGCGCTGACCTGGCAGAACGCCAGCAGCGCGTCTCTCTCGACGAGCTCAAAGCAGCTGCCGAGCGCCAGCCACCGGCCCGAGACCCCATGCCGCTGCTGCGCGGCCCGGGCGTCTCCGTCGTCGCAGAAGTGAAACGGGCGAGCCCGTCCAAGGGTTCCCTCGCCGAGATCGCCGACCCGGCGGCGCTGGCCCGCGAGTACGAGGCTGGCGGCGCGGCGGCGATCAGCGTCCTGACCGAGGGCCGGCGTTTCGGCGGGTCGCTCGACGACCTGAAGGCCGTCCGGGCGGCGATCGACGCGCCGGTTCTGCGCAAGGACTTCATCATCACGAGCTACCAGCTGTGGGAGGCGCGGGCGCGCGGTGCCGATCTGGCGCTGCTGCTGGCCGTCGCACTCGACCAGAACGCGCTTGTCGCCCTCATCGAGCGGGCCGAGTCGATCGGCCTGACCCCGCTGGTCGAGTGCCACACGGCGGACGAGGTCGATCGGGCCGCCGTGGCCGGTGCCAAGTTGATCGGCATCAACGCGCGTGATCTGACCACGCTCAAGGTCGACATGACCACGTTCAAGCGGCTGGCGCCGTACGTCCCGGAGGGCGTCGTCAAGATCGCCGAGTCCGGCGTGCGGGGTCCGCGGGACGTCATCGAACTGGCGCGAGCCGGCGCCGACGCGGTGCTGGTCGGCGAGAGCCTGGTGACCGGGAAGGAACCGCGCACCGCCGTGGCCGATCTCGTAGCCGCAGGTGCTCACCCGGCGCTACGCCAGGGTCCTGGCTAGCAGGGCCGCCGGCATGACCACACCGACTGAGGTCCCGGACGCTCGCGGGCGGTTCGGCGAGTACGGCGGGCGGTACGTCCCGGAGGCGCTCGTCGCAGCCCTGGACCAGCTTGACCGCGAGTACCGGGCCGCGATGGCGGATCGGGTCTTCAACGCCGACCTCGATCACCTGCTGCGCACCTACACGGGACGGCCGAGCCCGCTGACCGAGGCCCGCCGGTTCGGCCAGGAGGCGGCGCACGGCGCCGGCGTCCTGCTCAAGCGCGAGGACCTCAACCACACCGGCTCGCACAAGATCAATAATGTGCTGGGGCAGGCGCTGCTCGCCAAGCGGATGGGCAAGCGGCGGGTCATCGCCGAAACGGGCGCCGGCCAGCACGGCGTGGCGACGGCGACGGCGGCGGCGCTGCTCGGGCTCGAATGCGTCGTGTACATGGGCGAGGAGGACACCCGCCGCCAGGCGCTCAACGTTGCCCGGATGCGGTTGCTCGGTGCCGAGGTCATCCCCGTCACGACCGGGTCGCGCACACTCAAGGACGCGATCAACGAGGCGATGCGCGACTGGGTGGCCAACGTCGAGCACACGCACTACCTCCTAGGGACGGTGGCAGGCCCGCACCCGTTCCCGGTGATGGTCCGCGACTTCCACCGCGTCATCGGGCTGGAAGCCCGGAAGCAGGTCTTGGAGGTGACCGGTGCGCTGCCGTCGGCGGTGGCCGCATGTGTCGGGGGCGGGTCGAACGCCATCGGCATCTTCCACGCGTTTATCGACGACGCCAAGGTGCGGCTGTGCGGGTTCGAAGCCGGGGGAGACGGGGTCGACACCGGCCGGCACGCGGCCACCATCAGCGCGGGCTCGGCGGGCGTCCTGCACGGCGCGCGGTCGTACCTGCTTCAGGACGAGATGGGGCAGACCATCGAATCGCACTCGATCTCGGCCGGCCTCGACTATCCCGGGGTCGGGCCCGAGCATGCGTGGCTGCACGACACCGGACGCGCGACCTACGAGCCGGTTCCCGACGCCGAGGCGATGGAGGCCTTCGCATTGCTGTGCCGGACCGAGGGCATCATTCCGGCCATCGAGAGCGCCCATGCGCTGGCGGGCGCGCGCCGGCTGGGTGAGCGGCTGGGCCCCGGCGCGGTGATCCTCGTCAACCTGTCGGGACGCGGCGACAAGGACGTTGAAACCGCTGCCAAGTGGTTCGGGCTGGTGGGCTGATGCGACTCGACGAAGCGTTCGCCAAGGCGGCGGCCGACAACCGGGCGGCGCTGGTGGGCTATCTGCCCGCGGGCTACCCGTCCGTGCCCGGCGCGATCGACGCGTTCCGCGCGATGGTCGACGCGGGCGTGGACGTGATCGAGGTGGGCCTGCCGTACAGCGACCCCCTGATGGACGGCCCGGTCATCCAGCAGGCCGTGGACGCGGCGTTGGCGATGGGTACGAGCACACCCGATGTGCTGCACACCGTCGAAGCCGTGGCTGAGGCAGGCGTGCCCGCGCTGGTCATGTCGTACTGGAATCCGATCCTGCGGTACGGGCCGCACCGGTTCGCTCGTGACCTGGCCGCCGCCGGCGGGGCCGGTGCGATCACCCCGGATCTGATTCCCGATGAGGCCGAGGACTGGCTGGCGGCCGCGCGGAGCTCTGGTGTCGACACCGTGTTCCTCGTCGCGCCGTCCTCGACGGACAAGCGGCTGGCGCTGACCGCCGACGCCTGCCGGGGCTTCGTGTACGCGGCCTCGACGATGGGCGTCACCGGAACCCGCGACCAGGTGGGCGGCGCCGCAGAGATGCTGGTCGCGCGGGTGCGGTCAGTGACTCAGCTGCCGGTGGCGGTGGGACTTGGTGTCTCGTCCGGCGATCAGGCGGCCGAAGTCGCTGGATTCGCGGACGGTGTGATCGTGGGCTCGGCGTTCGTCCAGCGGATGATTGAGGCCACCGACACTGCCGCTGCCGCGTCAAGTGTTGCTACGCTCGCCGCCGAGTTGGCTGAAGGAGTCCGCCGCAGCCAGAGTTAGCGGGAACCCGCTGGCGATGCGTAGAAGTTGTACCGTCATGCGCGACGTCCGGCGCGCCTATAAAGCTGTGAGGAGCAGGGAGCAATGTCCGCGATGAGCAACAAGAAGGCCGAGGCGCGCGAGCGTGTGCGGGCGATGCGCGAGGAGCAGGCCCGCAAGGAGCGGCGCCGCGAACAGATGATGCGGTTCGGCATCATCGGTGCCGTCCTCGTAGCCATAGCGATCATCGGCGTCGCCATCGCAGCCACTCGAGGGTCCTCCGAGCCGGTCGACCCGGAGGCCCAGCCGCCGGGCGTGACCGAGGCGGGCGGTGGTGTGCCGGTGGCCGAGGCGGCCGCGGACTCGCCCACCCTCGAGGTCTGGTTCGACTTCAGCTGCCCGCACTGCCGCGACTTCGAGGCGGCGAACGGCGCGTTCCTGAGCCAGGTGGCGAACGCCGGTGACGCCAACGTCATCTACCGTCCGGTGACCTTCGTCGGGCAGCTGGCCTCGGTCAAGGCCACCAACGCTTGGGCGTGCTCGCTGGATGAAGGCATGGGCGAGGAGTACATGGACGCCATTTACTCCGTCCAGGGCAACTACACCGACGCCCAGCTGATGAACGCCGCCGAGGGCGTGGGTCTGGACAGCGACACCTTCGAGTCGTGCGTCGATAGCGGCGCGTATGAGGGCTGGGTCAACGCGTCGCACGAGCTCGGCGTGAGCGAGTTCGGTGTCAACTCGACGCCGACCATCTTCGTGGTGAACGGCGACGAGCGCACTCTCGTCGACTCCTCGCAGTGGACGCAGGCGGGCCTGCAGGCAGCCCTTGACGGTGCCGCTGGCGGGACGGCGGACGAGGGTGACGCTGAGGACGAGGCTGAGCAGTGATCGCTTCGATCCCCAGCCCGCCGGAAGGGGTCTGGTACCTCGGCCCAGTGCCGATCCGGGCGTACGCCCTGGCGATCATGCTGGGCATCGTGGTCTCCGTCTGGCTGGGCGAGCGGCGCTGGGTCGCGCGCGGCGGGCGACCGGGGGACGTGCTGGACGTCGCCATCTGGGCGGTGCCGTTCGGCATCATCGGTGCCCGTCTCTACCACGTGGCGACGGACTGGGACCGGTACTTCGGCGAGGGCGGAGACCCGATCGATGCGCTTCGGATCTGGACCGGCGGGCTCAGCATCTTCGGCGCGATCGCCGCTGGTGTGCTCGGCGGATACCTGGCCGCACGGCGCAGCGGCATGCCTTTCCCGGCGCTCGCCGATGCACTGGCGCCGGGCATCGTGCTCGCCCAGGCCATCGGACGCTGGGGCAACTACTTCAACCAGGAGTTGTTCGGCCGTCCCACCGACGTGCCTTGGGCGCTCGAGATCGACGAGAGAAATCGGCCCGCCGGCTTCGAACAGTTCGAGACGTTCCACCCGACGTTCCTGTATGAGTCATTGTGGGCGGTCGCCATCGCGGTGATCTTGATTCTTGCCGACCGGCGGTTCCGGATGGGTCACGGCCGGGTCTTCGCCCTGTACGTGGCGCTGTACACGGCGGGCCGCGTGGCGGTGGAATCGCTGCGGATCGACACCGGCGGCGTGGTGGAAGGTCCGGCCCGTGAGTTCCTGGGCATGCGGATCAACGCCTGGGTCTCGGTTGGCCTGATGGTCGGTGCGGTGCTGTACATCGTGATTTCGGCTCGGCTCCGGCCCGGCCGCGAGACGATCGAACTACCGCCGGTCGACGGTGACGCCGCTGCCAAGGCCGACAAGGCCGCGGACGACACCGCCGAGAAGCCGGAAGAGGCTGAAGCGGCTGACGGCGACAGGGCGCACGCTGAGACCACGTCGACCGACGACAGCGCCGCGGAGTCCGATGAGGTCGCAGCGACCAAGGTCGACGAAGACGCGACTGACACTGCCGACGCTTCGGCCGCCGAGTCCGATGAC
>JASLBX010000124.1 GCA_030146385.1 Jiangellaceae bacterium
GTCGTCACGAAACGCCAACCTAGCGGTCCTCGTGCACGGCCACGAGGTCCGCCGTGCGGTGCACGGGTTAGGGCTAGGACGCCAGGACTCCACGGGAGAGCGTCATGGAGATGAAGACGAGCCTGGTCGGCGGTACGACAGCACGGTGGCTGGAGCATGGCGAGGGCCGTCCAGTGGTGCTTGTGCACGGCGTTCCCACCTCACCGATGCTCTGGCGT
This sequence comes from Jiangellaceae bacterium, assembly GCA_030146385.1. GTDB lineage: Bacteria > Actinomycetota > Actinomycetes > Jiangellales > Jiangellaceae > JASLBX01. The sequence goes on from JASLBX010000124.1 coordinate 219, forward strand.
CACGTGCTGCCGCTCGTGCGGGGCCGCAGTCTGGCGTGGGAGATGCACGGGTACGGCGAGGGCATCCCGGACGGGTCAAGAAGCGACCTGAGCGTGTCGGCTCAGGCGGATCGGCTCCTGAACTGGCTCGCGAGTACGGCTCACACCCCGAGGTGAGGCCGAAGCTCTGCGTCGCAGCCGCAATCTCCGCCCGTAGCTCCGGCGTGACAGCGTGGCCGTCGTTGTCCAGGCTGGCTTGCCAGGTGATCCGCTCGGTGCTGGGGTCGCGCCGAGCCGTCACCCGCGCGGGAGCCGCATGGCCGGCCACAGCCTGTCGAGCGCGGGTCCACCAGCGACCGGACGGACCGTGTCGCCTACCCGATCTAAGCCTGCAATGCTGACCATGCCCAGCGTCAGGGTGAAGGTTTGTCGCTCGGCGCCATTCCAGGAAGCACGCTTCATGACCCCTCCAAGTGGATGGTGTGTGTCTTCTGGAGAACACCGGCTGCGGTCTGTTGCGGCGGGAAGTGTCGCCCTGCTGACAGTCATCGCGTCCAGGAAGAGGCCGAGCCAGGCGATCAGATCTGACTTGGAATCAACCACAAGCGCGAGCACGCGGCCGGCCCGTCCGTCGCCGAGCGCGCGCCCTGCCGCCGCCACTCTGGTGACGCCGGTGCCCGGGCAAGCACGCATGTCGAGCCGACGGTGCAGAACAGCACATCGCACCGATCACGAAGCCCGTCTGGTAGCTGTACCAGGTGGCGAACCCTGCCATGAACAGCGAGACGGCCACCGCGAGAGGGCGCAGGTCAATTGACCCGCGGCCATCAAGCGGTGGCCGTCACGTCCTAGATCGCCAGATGAGCACGCCTTATCGGGCGCGCCCGGTGGGAATCATCGGCCGAGCAGAGATAGCTGGGTTTGTGGGTTGAAGTGGTCCAACTTCACCGTCGTCGCCCTGGCCTTGTCACTGAGCAACAGGATGTCGACGCCGCGGAAGATGTCGTTGGCGTAGATGCGGCCGTTGTACCAGTGCGACGACCAGGCGCTGCCTCCGTGCGCCCGGAAGAAGCCGACTTCGGCTTCTTCCTCGGACGCGCCGGCGAGCAGACTGTCGACGTCGACGACCGTGGTTCCACCGGTGTAGGCGGACGACACAAGCACGTTCTTGCCATCCCGCCGAGGCAGGAAGTTGAAGTTGTGCATTGTGCAGGTGCCCTCTTCGGCCCGCGGAATCTTGTAGCTGTCGAGCTCCTCACCGGTTTCAGCGTCGACGAACCAGATGCGTCCCTGGTTGTCGTCCGGGTCAACGCAGCGCGCGGCACCGCCACCACCGGATTCGTCACCGAAGGCCACGATCGAGGCGTCCCAGCTGAACGTCGCCGAGTGGAACAGGTCGATGTTCTCCGGCTTGATGTTCGGGTTGTCGTAGCGCCACTGGAACTGTGGGTTCAGCGGGTCGCTGATGTCCCACAGCTGACCCTCGCTCATGCACGCGGCCGCGAGCAGCCCCGGCTCCTTGAACACGCTCATGTCGTGGCAGGCACGGAACGTGAATGAGCCCAGGTAGGTTGCCCACTCGGTGTCCTCGTCTAGCTGGTACTCGGTGACCTCCGCCGCCGCAGGGTTGTCGGCCGGCACGTTGACGATCGAGATCTTGCTGTGACCGTCGCCGGTTTCTAGTGGTTGGCAGTCCGGACCAACCGCCGCTCCACCAAGCGGGTAGGACGACACGTACAGGATCGCCCGGTTGTTCTCCGGTTCGGGGAGCAGCGTGTGGGTGTGCGACCCGCACGCCGTGGGAACCGAGGCAACGTGCACCGGTGCAGTGATGTCGCTGATGTCGAAGATACGAATGCCCTCGAACATCCCTGGGGTCGACGCCGTGACACCGGTGCTGTCGCAGCCGCCGTGGCTCTGCGGCGCGTCGATGGACTGGAACAGCAGGTTGCCCATCACCGAAACGTCGCCTTGTGCGCCGTTACAGCGGAAGTCGGTGACCACCTCTGGGGCCTCAGGGTCTGAGACGTCGATGATGCGGAAGCCCACATAGTTGGCGGCAACCATGTACTTATCGAAGAAAGCCATGTCGGACTGAGTGGCCTCCGCCGAGCGCGGGACGTTGGCCTGCAGCTTGACGTTCTGACTGCTGATGGTCGGGCCCGCCGCGCCCGGACCGTCGTGGTCGCCGTCATGAGCGGCGGCTGGGACGACGGCGAACAGAGATGTGGCGAGTGTTCCGGCTAGGAGTAGACGTACGGTCTTCATTGACCAACCTCCAGGGACGCAGGAAATTCCGGGCTGCCTTACGCAGTGACGAGAAATCATCACCCCCTCGCCCACAACGCCGGGGCCTACGAAGGCCGAGAACCGCCGTCACGCATGGACGACAGCACTCGGCCTTTTGCGGTCCCTCTCCCCGAATTGGGGAGAGTTGGAATGAGTGGACACTAGGCGCGCTCGCGGGGCCGGTCAAGAGGATGCGCAAAGTTCTCGGCGCCGACTGCAGGTCTTACGCTCCTGCCATGGCCCCGGTGGGCCCAGACGATGACAGCGTCCGCCGCTTCGTCACGCACTACTACCGCTACGACCCGGCCAGACAGGAGCGGCGTCAATGAAAGCCGTCCAGTTCCAGACCTACGGCGGTCCGCTCGACCTTGTCGACCTGGCCGAGCCTGCCGCTCCCGACGATGGTGCGGTCATCCAGGTCGAGGCCACCGGTATTTGCCGGAGTGACTGGCACGGCTGGCACGGTCACGACCCGGACATCACCGTCCCGCACGTTCCCGGGCACGAGTTCGCGGGTGTCGTTCACGCGGGGGGACGATCGGTGGGGCGGTGGCACAGGGGAGAGCGGGTCACCGCGCCGTTCGTGTGCGGGTGCGGTACGTGTGGTCCCTGCACGAGGGGTGACCAGCAGGTGTGCGAACAACAGACCCAGCCCGGTTTCACGCACAACGGCTCGTTCGCGGAGTACGTGGTCGTCCGGCACGCGGACGTGAACCTCGTCCGGCTTCCGGACAGCGTAGGCGCGGTGAGCGCTGCAGCCTTGGGGTGCCGGTTCGCGACTGCGTACCGGGCGGTGGTGCAACAGGGACGGCCGGTGCCGGGTCAGTGGGTTGCCGTCCACGGGTGCGGAGGTGTGGGCCTGTCGGCGGTCATGATCGCCGTTGCTTCCGAGGCCCGCGTCGTTGCTGTCGACGTGTCTCCCGATGCGCTGGCGCTCGCGCTAGAGCTAGGAGCGGAGGCATCGATCAACCCGTACACGATCACCGACCGGGCCGACGGTGGCCAGCCCAGCGAAATCGCGGACGGTGCAGCCGTGGTCGGTTCAGCGGTACGGGAGCTGACCGGCGGCGGCGCGAGCGTCTCGATCGACGCGCTCGGCAGTCTGAGCACGTGCGCCGCGTCCGTTCATGGCCTGGCTCGCCGGGGACGGCACGTGCAGGTCGGCCTGCTGCCACGTGCTCTCGGCATGCCACCGATCCCGATGGACCTGGTGATCGGGACGGAGCTGGAGATCGTGGGCAGCCATGGCATGGCCG
>JASLBX010000150.1 GCA_030146385.1 Jiangellaceae bacterium
ACAGCCCGAACGTGGCCGGCAGCTGCTCGATCAACGCCCGCGCCCGGCACACCTGCCGCGCCGCCGAGGCCGGGGACACCTTCCGGGCCAGGCCGATCTGTTCCGGGATCCCGCGAGCAGCCTGGCCGGCCTTGACGCCCATCGACCGATTCGCCGCCTCCTGCGACGCGGCGAACTCCGCGATCACCTGCAACTGCGCCGCCGCAGCCGCGGCCTTCAACTTCTCCAACCCGGCGATCACATCCACCCGTGCCGCGTCCTCGCCGACCGCGGACGGCACACCAGCCAGCTCGCCGAGCATCCCGGCGAGCCGCTGAACCGTCGATTCGAACATGCGTGCGATGCTACAAGGCGGGTCCGACAGCATCCCTTCCCAACGGCGATACGGCGCGGAGCAGCCGGTCAAGGACGTCAGGGTAATGCGGGTCGTCCAGCGTCTCGGCAATCCAGACGGCGGCGTCCGCGCGATCGGGCGAGCGAGAATTCGGCTCGAGCCAGTCCATGGCAGCCGCCTCAGTGATATGACCGAGCTGCGCAACCAGCATCGAGAAATGCCCCCGACGGTCCACCCGAGCCGGTCCGCCGGCCTCCCGATAGGCACGGCTAAGCGCCCGCGCCCGGCCAGGATCGGTGCGGCCGAACTCGAAGAGCACGCAGGCGAGCTCCTGGCTCGGATCGGCCGGCCCACTGTTCTCCCAGTCGATAACGCACACGCCGCCGTCCAGAGTAGGCAGCACGTTGTCGGCCCAGAGATCCCGATGACAGGTCTGGAGCACCTCAGGCGGCTCCAACCAGGCCTCCAGCGCCACCAGTTCATCGCGCAATCCGGCCAGCCGATCCGCGAACGGCGCACCCGCTCGCCGCAGCCGCGCGACGACACAGTCCCAGCCAGATTCGCCGACCGGTTCGCAGTACCATGGATCCACTGAGCCGGTGCTCGGCATAGGCACCCGGTGCAGGGCGGCTACGACCGTCCCGACGAGAACCGGGTCGAGCAGCGAATCCGGCCCATCAAGATCCACCCACTCGTAGACCCTGACCTGCGTGTCGCCGATCGTGGCGAACACCGAACCGTCCACCGTCCTCCGCACCTGCGGCGTCGGGACCCCAGCGGCGTAGGCGGCCTCTTGGAAAGCCGTAGCCTCCTGGACCTCCTCTTCACCGGACGCACGAAGGGGCACCTTCAGCGCCCAACTGCCGTCAGCAGTGTCCAGCCGCCACACGAGGCCTTGCTTTCCTCGCGCCACTGGGCCATCGGAAAGCTTCGCCGCATTGCCGAGTCCGAATCGTCGAGCTATTTCACCGGCGTGCACCAGGCAACTTCAGCACAGTTGACACCTCACCGGGAGCCTGTCGTGACACTCGTGGTGATCCGCAGCTCCGCGAGAGTGGCGGCGCGAGTGATATCGGCGCGCGTCACGACACCGATGACGCGCCCACTGCTGTCGAGCACCACAGCCCGCTGTTCATCGTCCTTTCCGCCGAGGCGCGCCAGCAGTTCGGTAAGGAGCTCGTCCGGCCGCGTCACAATCACCTGATCAGCCGGAACGGCGACGTCGGCGAGCCGCGTCCACGCCCGCTGATCGACAGGAACCTGGCGAATGCGCGCCAGCGTGACCATTCCCGCCAGGTGACCCTCAAGGTCGACCAGCGGGTAGGCGTAGTGGGGGTGAGGGAGAGCGGTGTGCTCGATGAAGTACGCGAGTCCGAAGGACGGAATCCCGGTGACGGGCTCGGCCGTCATGACGTCAGCCACCCTCATTCCGGCCAGCCGCTCCTCCAGAGCCGACGCCTGCTGCTCCGCGGTCGCCGCCATGGCGACGAACCCGCCGATCAAGGCCAGCCATATCCCGCTGATCGCAGCGTCGGTGAACAGCATCAACCCACCTAACCCGACCATGCCGACACCCAGCCACCGACCAGCGGCCGCGGCCACCCGGACTCCCCTGCCCCGATCCCCCGTCCGCCACCACACCGCGGCCTGCAGGATTCGCCCGCCGTCAAGAGGCGCGGCAGGGAGCAGGTTGAACAGTGCCAGCAGGAGGTTGGCGCCAGCGACGTAGCCCAGCACGGCGACCGGGAGGCCGGTGATGCCCATTGCCGCCAGCAGGCCGGCGAGCAGGCCTAAACCGGCGGCAAGAGCAGCACTGGTCGCCGGCCCGACCACCGACACGGCCAGCTCCGCCCGCGGCGAGTGCACCGCCTTGCGTAGTTGGGCCATCCCGCCCAGCAGCCACAACGTGATGCCCTCGACCACCATCCCGCGACGCCTGGCAATCAGCGCGTGCGCGAGCTCGTGCGCCAGGAGACTGGTACCAAACAGGCCCGCGGTGAGGACGCCGGCGGCCAGGTACGCCGACGCCGAACCGCCGGGGTAGAGGTACGGGAAGGGCCCAACAGCCAGCATCAGGCTCAACACGACGCCGATAACCACGGCACCGACGTTCACACCAATGGGGATTCCAGCGATCGAACCCAATCGCAGCTGCGGGCGCATCTCCTCACTCCTTCAGGATCCTCCTATTGGACCTCCCACACCTGAGGCGTACATGAGCCGTAGCTGAAGGTCTGCTGAGATCTCGGGAGCGCAAGACGCGTGGCGAGCTGAGGGCCGCACCCAGACGCTGGCAAACGGCTGATCAGGCTTCCGCCGATGCCTCCGCGGACTGATCGAAGACGTGGATGACGTTGCCCGACGGGTCGGCGAACGTGGCCGACCGGCCGTCCGGCAGCTCAATCGGCTCGTTGATCCACGACAGGTCGGGGTGCTCCTTGAGGAACGCGTCCACGTCGTCCACCTGGAAGAACGCTCCAGACGCCCACCTCGGACTGTCGTCCGGCGGGACGTCCAGCATGAGCTGAACCGGTGACCCGGGCAGCTCGAACGCGACCGTCGACTCCCCCTCACGCCAGGCCTCGACGAGACCCAGTCTGTCGCGGTAGAACGCGAGCGCCGTGGGAAGATCCTTGACCGACTGGTAGAGAAACGTGAGCTTCATACGCGAAACCGTAATCTGGTTACGTCTTTGCGTCAATAAGTTATGCTCGACGCGTGCCCGAGTGGATTCCCGTCCCTGGCTCAGCCAAAGCGCGGCTTATCGATGCAGCCCTCCACACCTTCGAGCAGGAGGGCTACGAAGGCGCAGCAGTCACTGATCTTGCGGCGAAGGCCGGCGTCACGACAGGTGCGCTCTACCACCACTTCGGGTCGAAGCTCGGTCTCTACACGATCGTGCGGGCCGACCTCGAAAGGCGCATCACGGATCGGATCCTTGGCGCAGCGGACGGCACCGGCGATTCGGGACGTCCCGCTGTCCGCTCTGGACTGCTCGTCGGCTTCGACGCGGCGGTGCGGTTCAACGCCTGCCGGATACTCGGTGAGCCGCACCCTCAGGAGCGGCCCGATTCGGTCCGAGAAACCCTTGCCGAACTACTCCCACAGCACAGCGAACCCACAGCCGATGTGCTGACGGCCGCTTGGCGGGCGGCACTGCTCAGCGTCGCCGATGGCTCCACCGCTGAAGCGGGACGGGCGGCACTCAGGTACGTCCTCGACGGATGACCGCGGTCCGCCCCCTGGGCCGTTCCGGCAATCTATGCACTCCCTTCGGCTCAGGTGAGAGGAGTGGGTGAGCGCTGGTGGCCACAAGCAAACCGGCCACCGAAGCGTACGCTGACTCACGTGGATCAAGAGGACCGGATCGCGCTGCTTCTGGACTACGAGAACCTGGCGCTCGGTGCACGCGAGCACCTCGGTGGCATGACCTTCGACTTCCGCCCGATCGCCGTCGCGCTCGCGGAGCGCGGTCGGGTCGTCGTGCGCCGGGCTTACGCCGACTGGTCGTACTTCGACGAGGACCGGCGGATGCTCACCCGGTCGCACGTCGAGCTCATCGAGATCCCGCAGCGGATGGGCGCCCCGCGCAAGAACGCGGCGGACATCAAGATGGCCGTCGATGCCCTGGAGATGGCATTCGAGCGCGAGTACATCTCGACGTTCGTGATCTGCACCGGTGACAGCGATTTCACGCCGCTGGTGCACAAGCTGCGCGAACTCAACAAACGGGTCATCGGCGTCGGAGTCGAGAAGTCCACGTCAGCATTGCTGCCGCCGGCCTGCGATGAGTTCCTCTACTATGACGGGCTCGAGGGCGTGGACGTCCCCGAACCGCGCGGCGACACTCGCCGGGCCACACCGACACGGAAGCGAGCGCCGGCAGAACCGGCCGAGGAACCGGACGAGGAGACTCCCGCCGCAGAGAGCGAGTCTCCCCGAGACATCGACGATCTCGCCATCCTGGTGGTGCAGACCGTGGCCGGGATGGAGAGCAGCACGAGCGGCGCCATCACCGCATCCAGTCTGAAGCGAGCGCTTCTCCGGAAGGATCCCACCTTCAGCGAAGCCAACTACGGCTTCCGGGCCTTCGGTGAGCTCATCCGCCACCTTGCCGACCGCGACATCGTCGAGCTCGCGGCGGGGCCGGCCAAGGGCGATCCAGAGGTGTCGCTCCCCGAGCACGGCAGCCGCGAGGACGCGTTCGGTCTGTTGCGCTCAGTCGTGGCCGATCTGAGCGGTGATGGCCGGACGGTCGCCCTCTCCGGCCTCAAGGATCAGGTGCGGAAGGTACGCCCGGATTTCAGCGAGAAGAAGCTCGGCTACCGCAGCTTCCTCCAGTTCTGCAAGGCCGCGGAGACGGACGGCGCCATCGGGCTCAACTGGAATCGCGAGGCCGACGACTACCTGCTCACCGCACCCACCGAACGCTGACGCTTTTGGGCTTTACCGCCAGGCAGGCCGGTGGCATGATCAGCAGATCACCGTTTCGTACGGAGGGGGGTCCACATGAAGCTTTTGCGTACCTGCCTGGTGACGATCGCCGTAATCGCATCGTCGATCGCCGTGGCGACACCCGGATCTGCAACAAGCGACAACGCCTGCTGGGGGCAAGCGAGCGCCGTGTTCGCACAGATGGGCGAGATGGGAGAGCATTCCAGTTCGTTCGACACGCCACGGCTCGGCCTTCGAAACCTGGCGCGTGACCTGCACAGCATGGGCGTGCTGCCCGACGACTCGCTGCGATCGCTGGGCATCTTCGTCGCTCAGGCCGAGGATCTGAGCATCGAGGCTTGCCAGTAACAATCGGTTCGGTTCTACACCGATCCATTGGTCAGGTAGTCGAGGTAGGTCCGGTGTAAGGCCGGGCCTACCTGCTGTGGGCTCTGGTAGTGGTCGTACGAGAAGCCCCAGTAGCGCGACACATACGGCTGCACGGCGATCATGTCCTCGACCACCGCACCGATGTCCATCGGTTTGGACTCTGGGGTGAACGTCTCGGTGGTCGCCCACAGCTCGGTGTCAACGCCGCTGGTCTTGATGGCTGCCGCCGTCGCCGCGTACCACGGCGCGAGTTGCTCAGCCGATGCGTGACCGGCCCCGACGCCGTCCT
>JASLBX010000190.1 GCA_030146385.1 Jiangellaceae bacterium
GGAGACGTCATGTGGGTAGACCACGGTCGTCGTAGCCCAGAATCTCGTCCGGTGTACGGTGATCGACGACCGGGTAGGTCCGGATCTCGCTACGCAAGGCAGCAAGCCTTCGCGTAATAGCAGCAGATCGTCGACCACGAACGCGGTCGAGTCGCTCTCGCAGCGCGACGACGACCGCCTCGGTGATGGATTCGCCAGTCTCAGCGGTCAACTCGCGGGCGAGTCGGTCGGCTTCAGCATTCTTCACGCTCAGCGCCATACCATAAATCTACCTCAGGTGGCAGATTTCTAGAACTCCGTGCGGCGCACCGTTATGCCGGGTACCGGGTGCGCTGTGCGTCAGGTCTCGCTGGGCTCGCCGTCTTCGGACGCTTCAGCCTCCCAGTCCGGCTCGCTCTGCGCGATCAGGTGCAGACAGGGGACGTCCAGCCGGCGGCGGGCGCGGTGCGTCCAGTCGATGTGCAGCAGTTCGGCGACCAGATGCGGCCGGGTGAGGATGACGACCTCGGCAGAACCACGTTCGGCGACCAGGCTGGTCAGCCGGTCGAGCGGGTCGATGGCCGTAACCTCGCCAGTGGCGTGCGCGCCGGCCTCGACGAACGCGCTAATCGACTGGGCCAGCGCCCGTTCGCTGGCGTCCCGGATCTCCTGGTGGACGCGCTCGAGATCGGTCTCGTCCAGGTAGAGGGCGGCGGTTCCCATCACCTCGCTGGCGGCGAGGGAGCCGATCGTGGCCTCGACCCGCGAAGCGGCGTCCTCGACCGGCATGAGCACGTGGTAGTGGAGTGCATCCGGCGCATCGTGGTGCAGCGCGGCGATCTGATGCGCGTCCCAGTGCGTGACCGGTTGCTCGACAAGTACGACAACGTCGTACATCGCACACCTCCCGCCCTCCGGCAGTAGGTCCTTATCCTGACAACGCCTACGGCACGGCAGAAGTTGCTCCGTCGACGTGTCCGCAGACTATCCATCGTTTGAGGCGAATCGGCAACATGTCGGAGCAGTAAGGCACGATGTGATGCATGAAGTTGCCGGTCATGCCACCTGTGGCACCCATGCTCGCCAAGTCAGTCAAGAACATCCCGCCGGATATGCACTATGAGGGGAAGTTTGATGGCTTTCGCTCCATAGTATTCCATGACGGCGATGAGGTCGAGATCGGTAGCCGCAATGAGCGGCCGATGACGCGCTATTTCCCTGAAATCGTCGAGGCGGCGCGTCAGCACCTGCCCGAGCGCTGTGTCATCGACGGCGAACTGGTCATCACCACCGACAACCGGCTCGACTTCGACGCGTTGCTCAACCGGATCCACCCTGCCGACTCCCGAGTGCAGCTGCTGGCCGAGCAGACGCCGGCGAGCTTCATCGCGTTCGACGTCCTGGCGCTCGACGACGAGAGCTTCATGGACGTCCCGTTCGCCGAGCGCCGCGCTGTGCTCGAGCGTGCTCTGGCGGACGCCGGCCCACCGGTGCACGTCGCTCCGTCTACGACAGATCTCGAGTTGGCCACGCAGTGGTTCGAGCAGTTCGAGGGGGCCGGGCTTGACGGCATCATCGCCAAGCCGGGCGACAGCGTGTACGAGCCGGGCGTCCGGACGCTGTACAAGATCAAGCATGACCGTACGGCCGACTGCGTCGTGGCCGGGTTCCGGTGGCACAAGAGCGGGGGAGTCGTCGGGTCGCTGCTGCTCGGCCTGTACGACGACTCCGGCTCACTCCAGCACGTGGGCGTGAGCGCGTCCTTCCCGATGAAGCGGCGGGCCGAGCTGGTCGCCGAGCTCGAGCCGTACCGTGTCACAGATCTCGAGGAGCATCCGTGGGCCGAGTGGGCGATGGCCGAGGCACATGAGGCTGGCCGGCTGCCCGGGGCGGTGTCGCGCTGGAACGCGAAAAAGGACCTGTCGTGGGAGCCGCTGCGTCCTGAGTTGGTGGTCGAAGTGGCGTACGACCACATGCAGGGCAACCGGTTCCGCCACACGGCGCAGTTCCGGCGCTGGCGGCCCGACCGCGGTCCGCGCAGCTGTACGTACGAGCAGCTGGAGGAGCCGGTCAGCTACGACCTCGCCGACGTACTGGGCGCCGGCTGAGCCGTCCACCGGGTGAGGAGGGTGCCGTCATCCTCGAGGATGTGAGCGAGCGCGAGCCGCCCGTCCTCGATGGGCGGGCATTCGGCCAGGATGCGCAACGCGTCGCCGCCGGCCAACTGCGGCGAGATCGTCAGGCACAGGTCGTCCAGCAATCCGGCACGGATCACTTCGCCGAGCACGTGGGGGCCGCCCTCGCACAGCACCCGGGTCAGCCCGCGCTCCGCCAGGGCCCTGAGCGCGACGCCGAAGTCGACGGCGTCGCCCCCGGCTACGATGACCGAGGCCATCTCAGAGAGGACGTCTCTTCGATTCCGCGGTGACGATTCCGTGGTGAGCACGATGGTGCGTTCAGTGGTCTCGGCGAACAGGGGGGCAGCGAGGTCGAACTCGAGGCTGCGGCTGACCACGGCGATGGCTGGGTCGGGGCGCTGGCCGAGCGCCGCACGATGATTCGTCAGCTCGGTGGTGGTGACGGCGGGGCCGTAGCGCTCGCGGCGGGCCGTCTCGGCGCCCACGAGGATGACGTCCGCGAGCCCGCGCAGGATGGCGAACACATCACGGTCGGGTGGGGACGAGATGCTGCCGGACCGATGGTTGGCGCCCCAGGCCGCGCCGTCGAGGGTCATGACCATGTTGGCGCGGACGTACGGGGAAGTATTCGGCTCGGGGTACGCGTACGCCTTGACGAGTTGGTCCGTCCCGTCGATGGGCTCGCTGGCCGGGTAGATCCTCTGCACGCGTCGATCCCACCACGTGATCTTGAGACAATCCACAGCACCCGACGCTGTGGATTGTCTCAAGATCCGTTCCAGCCTGCGTTGGTGAGTGCTCGGGTGAGCGTTGAACCGACATACTGCTTCCTGCGCCGAACGGCGTAAGACGAGAATTGCAAGACGAGTTGCCCGTCGGCAGTGAGTTCGTTGTGCCTGTCGAGATCAGCGTCCCATGCGCGGATCTGCATGTGCTGAGTGCCGTGGATCTCGGCGGCCACGCGGTACTTACGCCATTTGGCGTCGAGGTAGTAGCGGCCGTCTTTTCGGCGGACGGGAGCCTGCCGGTCTGGTTCAGGTAAGCCGAACTGTCTACGAACCAACTCGAAGTCGTGCTCGGGCACCGAGGCGATCCCACCTTCTGCATCGTCGATCGACTCACTGATCAGGCGCCGGTGCCTGCACGGTCCACGGCGGAGGAGCGCGTCGCGCAGGTCGCCGGGCCGAACGCGACGCTGCTGCACGCCAGCAAGAATGATCGCCCGGCAGCGTCGGTCGGAACGGCTCCACGACGCCCCGTCGACCAGGCTTCGCGGCAAGCGTGTCCTGCGCGGCTCCCGGTCAGGATGGATGTCGCCCTCGGCGAGGCGATCCGAGTGGTGGACGATTAGTGCTGCTCGCCTTGGCCGGCGGCTACCCATTGGGATGATCAAATGGTTCTGCTCAACCTCGAATCCCGTTAAGCCGTCGATCTCTGCGGCAGTTAGCCCTCCAAGAGCCGAGCCCGCAGGTGCACACAGTAGACAGACCCACCGCTCCTGTTCGACAGTCAGGGCGCTGTTGTGGGCGACGAAGACGCCTCGGTGAGGGTGTCCCCACCTGCCGGCCGCTACCTCGGAACGAATCTCGTCCACGCTCAGCCAGCGGAAGACATCCGAGGCCCGGAACACCTGGGCCTGCCGAAGCAGGACGTCCTCAAGAGTCTCGGGTTCGATTCCGGGAAGATTGGCGAGCATGTGGTCCAGCCTGATCGCGCGGTGCTGGGCCGATGGGCGGTCGAACCGAACTTGTGGAGACTGACGGGTCTCGATGGCTAGGTGTGGATAAACCCGCCAACTTCGATCCCCGACAATCCACAGCGTCAGACGGTGTGGATTGTCGCAAGATCGGTTGTGTAGACGAGGCCGAGGCGGGCCGTGGTGCGTGTGATGGCGACGTAGAGGTCGCGAAGGCCGGAGTGTGACGACTCCGTGAGGTCCGACGGCTCGACGACTATGACCGAGTCGAACTCCAGCCCCTTGGCCTGGGGGACGGTCAACACGGCGGCGGCGGAATCCAGCGCGGTGGGCTCGAACCCGGGCGCGGCGTCGATGCCTGCGCCACGCAGCAGTTCGAGCACGTCAGGCGCACGTCCGGCAGGCACGATGACCGCCAACCGCCCGTCGCCCATCTCGGAGAGCTCACTCGCCACGACGGCGGGCAGCTCAGCGTCCAGGTCTTCGGCCCGCGTGGTCCACGGCTTTGTCTCGGTCGACCGTACCGAGCGGGGCGGCGACATCGAGGGGTCGATCTGCCGAAGCACCCCGGCCGCGATTTCCATGATTTCCGTCGGCGTCCGATAGTTGACGGCCAGTTCCTCGACGCGCCAGCGCCCCTCTGCATGCGGGTCCAGCGCTTCACCCCAAGACGACGGGGCCGCGGGCGAGCTCGCCTGCGCCAGGTCGCCGACCAGCGTCATCGATCGGGTCGGGCAGCGGCGCATCACCATCCGCCAGGCCATCGACGAGAGCTCCTGGGCCTCGTCGACGATCACGTGGCCGAAGGCCCACGAGCGGTCGGCCGCCGCCCGCTCCGCGGTGGACGAGCGCCGCGCCGGGCCGTGATAGCGCTCGGCCACCACTTCCGGATCGATCGGCATGTTGAGCTCGAGATTCTCCAGCAGCTCGCGGGCGTACTCGATGTCTGCCTGCCGCTGCGCCTCGGCCCGCCTAGCAGCGGCGTCCGGCCCGATGTCCGCTGGCCCGAGCAGTTCGGCCGCCTCGTCCAGCAACGGCACGTCCGCGACCGTCCACGCCGAGCGTCCAGGATCGTCCAGCACCTCGGCGACAAGCTCCTGCGGCGTCAGCGTCGGCCACAGCTCGTCCAGTGCCTTCTGGACGGCCGACTCCGATGCCAGATCCGACCGGATGCCCGCGATGTCCTCCTCGGACAGGCTCTCGCCGTAGCCGAGGCGGCCGCCGTAGTGCTCGGCCAGCGCGGTGAGCATCTCGCGGACGAACACCGCCCGCGCCTGGTTGTGCGGGCGGCGCGACCGGCGAGCCTTCGTCCGCGCGGCCGTGCAGTCGTCCGGCGGGAGCCAGAGGGTCCGGCCGTCCAGGCTGACCTCGAACCCGTCGCGCGGCACGCGCTGGCGCGCCCGGACCGCCTGCTTGAGCACGTCGACCATGTGGAGGTCGCCCTTGGCGGCGACGTCCTCGCCGGGCTCGGTTCCGGTCGCGACGACGCCGGGGAACATCGACCCGAGCGTGGTCAGGACGACGCCCGTCTCGCCGAGCGAGGGCAACACCTGCTCGATGTAGCGCAGGAACGTCGGATTCGGACCGATGATCAGAACGCCCTGGTCGGCGAGCCGATCACGGTGCGTGTACAGCAGGTAGGCCGCACGATGCAGCGCGGCGACCGTCTTGCCGGTGCCTGGGCCGCCCTGGACGACGAGGATGCCGCGCAGGTCGGAACGGATGATCCGGTCCTGCTCGGCCTGGATGGTGGCGACGATGTCCGACATCCGGCCCGTCCGCGGCGCCTGCAACGACGCGAGCAGCGCGGCCTCGCCGGACAGCGTCCCGTGCCCGTCGCCGGCCGGCGCGCCTGGGCCGAAGACCTCGTCGTCGACCGACAGGACGCGGCGCCGGCTGGTTTGGATGTGCCGCCGCCGGGTCACCTCACCGGGGTTGGCGGCAGTGGCGCGGTAGAAGGGAGCCGCGGCGGGAGCCCGCCAGTCGATGAGCAGTTGCTCGTACTCGTCGTCGGCGAGCGCCATGCGTCCGATGTACTGCCGCTCCCCGTCTGCGAGGTCCAGCCGCCCGAAGCACAGCCCGGGTTCGACGGCCGACAGCCGCTCGAGCCGGTCCAGGTCGCGGGCGACGAACGCGTCCCGCTCCCAGATCGACTGGTGGGTGCCGCCTCGCTGCAGGTAGAGGTCGCGCAGGCGGTCGGTCGTGCGCTCGCGGAGCAGGTCGAGTCGCTCGTACAGGTACGAGATGTACGGCTGCTCTTCGGCGGCGGCTCGTTCTCGAGTGCTGGCCGGTGTGCGGGCGGAGTTCGTCATGAGAGCGAACAAGTCTACCGATACGCCGCGGGCCGCCGCTGGGTGATCAGGCTTTCGGCCGCGTCCCGCATGGGTGAACGCTAGGGTGGCGAGCGGCGAGTCCCGCCGGAACGAGAGGAGATCCCGCGTGGCGAAGGGCGCGAAGAAACGCACTGTGGCCGAGCGACTCCGGTTGCCGGCAGGTCCGGTCGACCTGGCCAGCATCGACCCACGGGCGACGCCGGGGTTCAAGGGCGGCAAGGCTGACGGCAAGGCCGCGCTCGCCGACCTGGCGCCGACCGTCTCGGGGCTTCAGGAATTGCTCTACGCCCACGGGCGTACCGGGGGACAGGGCCGCGTCCTGCTCGTCGTCCAGGGCATGGACACGGCCGGCAAGGGTGGCGTGGTGAGGCACGCCGTCGGCCTGCTCGACCCGCAGGGAGTGCGGATCAAGGCGTTCTAGGCACCGACTGCCGAGGAGAAGCGGCGGGGATTCCTGTGGCGCATCCGCAACGCGCTGCCGGTGCCGGGCGAGGTTGGGGTCTTCGACCGGAGCCACTACGAGGACGTGCTCGTGGCGCGGGTGAACCGGCTGGCCCGAGCCGACGTGATCGAGCGCCGGTACGACGCGATCAACAAGTTCGAGCAGGAGCTGGTCGACTCTGGTTGTGTGGTCATCAAGGTGATGCTGCACATTTCGTCGGACGAGCAGAAAGCGCGCTTGACGGCCCGGCTCGACCGTCCCGACAAGCACTGGAAGTACAACCCGGGGGACGTGGATGAGCGGTCCAAGTGGGACGACTACCGGCGGGCGTACGAGATCGCGCTCGAGCGGTGCAACACCGAGGCCGCTCCGTGGTATGTCGTGCCGGCTGACCGCAAGTGGTACCGCAACCTGGCGGTCACCCATCTGCTGATCGAGCACCTCACGGCGATGGACCTGTCATGGCCGCTGGCCGATTACGACGTTGAGCTGGAGAAGAAGCGCCTCGCGGCGACCTGAGCCAGTGTCGCGTGGGCCCTTGCGGCGTTTGCCCCACCTTTACGCCGCTTGTTTTCCACGTTTACGTTGGGTTCCCCTCTTTACGTGGTCATTTAGCGGCCAGTGTGGCGACGTCGCCGACCACGATGACCGCAGGGGGACGGACGTCGTGCTCGGCGGCCAGTGCGGCGATGGTGCCCAGCGTCCCGAGTGTCGTCCGCTGGCGCGGGCCGTAGCCGTCCTCGACGATGGCGGCCGGCGTGTGCGCGTCCTTGCCGTGCGCGACGAGCTGTTCTGCCGTGTCGGCCAACCGGCTCACGCCCATCAGGAACACCAGAGTGCCCTCGACGGACGCGAGCGACGGCCAGTCCAGCCCGTCGTGTCCCGAGATCACGGTGAACTGCCTGGCCAGCCCGCGATGGGTGACCGGGATGCCGGCTGCTGCGGGCACCGACACCGCGCTCGTCACCCCTGGCACGACCTCGACGAGGACGCCCGCCGCGCGGCACGCAGCAGCCTCCTCTCCGCCGCGCCCGAGCACGAAGGGGTCGCCACCCTTGAGCCGGACGACACTCCGGCCGGCCTGCGCGTGCTCGACCAGGATGCGGTTGATCTGCTCCTGCGGCACCGGATGGTTGCCTGGGGTCTTGCCGACGTCGATGATCTCGACGTCGTCGCCAAGTTCGTCCAGCAGCGCACGCGGAGCCAGCCGGTCGACCACGACGACGTCAGCCTGAGCCAGCCGCTGCCGGCCTCGCGTGGTGATCAGGCCGGAATCGCCGGGCCCGCCGCCGACCAGCACCACGGATCCCCGAGAGTCCGCGCGGCGACTCCGGCGCAGCGGCAGGTCGCCTGACTCCAGGGCCGCCTGCACGGCGTCGCGGAGTCGGACCGCCCGGCGCGGGTCGGCACCGCCCGACACCGCCACCAGCACGTCGCCCACGCGGGCGAGAGCGGGCGTCCAGGCCGCGGAGGACCCCGCGTCAGCGGCCTGGACGCACCAGATCCGGTCGGCCTCTGCGTGGGCCGCAACCTGCCGGTCAACGTCTTCATCACCCGTCGCTGTGTGGACGAGCCATGCACCCTCGAGATCGCCACCCACGTACTCGCGCGGCCGCCAGGCGGCCCGGCCGGCGGCCACCAGCTCGGCCAACGGCTCGCACAGGTACGGCGCGACCACCACGACGTCCGCACCCGCGTCGGCCAACCCCGCCGCCCGCCTGGCCGCCACCGGCCCGCCGCCGACGACGAGCACCCGCCGGCCGGCGACGTCCAGCACCAGTGGATAGGACGGCGCGCTCATCCGTGGATCCCGCACTCGACCTTGTTCCGGCCGGCCCAGCGTCCGGCGCGCGCGTCCTCGCCCGGACCCACCGGACGCGTGCACGGCGCGCAGCCGATCGACGTGTACCCGATCTCGCGCAACGGGTTCACCAGGATGTTGTGCTCGGCCACGTATGCGTCCACCTGCTCGTCCGTCCACGCGGCGAGCGGGTTGACCTTGACCTTGCGGCGCTTTGCGTCCCAGCCCACTACTGGCGTGTCGGCTCGGGACGCCGCCTCGGCGCGCCGTACTCCGCTGGCCCACGCGTCGTACGGCGCGAGCGCGCGGTCGAGCGGCCACACCTTGCGGATCGCGCAGCACAGATCGGCGTCGATCTCATACAGTCGGCCGTACTCTGCCTCGTGCTCGGGAACCCGCAGCGGGTGCGTGATGGTTTCGACGCGGATGTCGTACGAGGCGGCGACCGCGTCGCGGGTGC
>JASLBX010000191.1 GCA_030146385.1 Jiangellaceae bacterium
GGTGCAGGCGGGCATGGACCCGGCGCACCGTGACCGGGTCGCGTTCGTCCGGGTGTGCTCGGGCAGGTTCGAGCGAGGTTCGGTGCTGACCCACGCCGGCACGGGCCGGGCGTTCGCCACCAAGTACGCACAGGCCATGTTCGGGCGCGACCGCGAGACCGTCGACGTCGCGTACCCCGGCGACATCGTCGGGCTGGTCAACGCTTCGGCGCTACGTCCGGGTGACACTCTCCACGCCGCCGACGCACCGGTGGTGTTCCCTCCGATCCCGTCATTCGCGCCGGAGCACTTCGCCGTGGCGCGGGTCGCCGACACCAGCAAGGCGAAGCAGTTCCGCCGAGGCATCGAGCAACTCGAGCAGGAGGGCGTCGTCCAGGTTCTCCGCTCGGACCTGCGTGGTGACGCCGCGCCGATCCTGGCCGCCGTGGGCCCGCTACAGTTCGAGGTGGCGGGCCACCGGATGCGGCACGAGTTCCGTGCGGCCGTCGACTTCGAGCACCTGCCGTACTCCGTGGCGCGGCTCACGTTGGCGCCCGACGCCGCGACGCTCAACGGCGAGCGAGGGTGCGAGGTCGCCGAGCGGGGAGACGGCGCGCTGCTCGCGCTGTTCACGGACCGGTGGCGGCTGGACTCGGTGCGCCGCAACCATCCGGACATCACCCTCGATACGCTCGTCGCTGACGCCGGGCAGTGAGCTCGCCCGAAACCGCATACAGTTCCCGCTGATCATCGGCAGTTTCCGGCTGCATCACCCGGAAACTGCCGATGATCAGCGGAGGGCTCGCGGGGTTTGGTGGGGAAGGCCAGTGCCGCCGCGGCGAGGCTCACCACCGCGAGGACGCCGAACAGCCGCGCGTATCCGCCGATAGCGGTGGCGAGGCTTGCGCTCGCCCACGGGGCAACCGCGATGGCGACCGTCACCGGTGCCCCGAGGACGGCGCTGAGCGTCCCGTATCGCGCGGTTCCCCACCGCTCAGTGACCGCGGTGGCCTGCAGCAGCGTCGAGATCCCTCGCATGGCGCCCGCGACCATGGCCACCGCGATCAGCAGACCGATCGGACCGGTGAGTGCACCCAGCAGGGCGGTCGTGAGAGCGCCGAGCGCCAGGACGGCCACAGTTCGAGGCACCACGCTGACCCGCCGCACCAGCGCTCCATACCCGATGCGGCCGATGACCTGACCAACTCCGCCGAGACCGAGCGCCCATGCCGCCATGCCGAGGCTCGCGCCGCGAAAGGTCAGGAGGGGGACGAGGCTGATCACCACCGAATAGAGCGCCAGAGCCGAGAGCGTGAACGCGGCCGTGAGCAGGATGAACGGCCGAGTGAGCACGACCGAGTCGCCTCGGGACCGCGGTGCGTGACTGGCGGCTGGCCACGGCCGACGCAGGCACACAACGTGCAGCGGCACGGTCACCGCGGCCAGGATCACCGCCAGTGTCAGGTAGGTGCCCCGCCAGTCCAAGCGTCCGGCAAGTGTCGCGGTCAGCGGAGCGAAGACCGTGCTCGCCAGACCTCCAGCCAGCGTGAGCGCGGTCAACGCCCGCACCCTGGTCGAGCCGGGGAACCACCGGGTCACCGCAGCGAAGGCCGGTTGATAGAGAGTTCCTGCCATCGATACACCGGCCAGCACCCACGCGGCGAAGAACCACCCCAACCCCGGCGCGGTCGCGATCGCCACGACAGCCCCCGTGGCCAGCACCGACCCGCCACTCATAATCAGCCACGGTCCGCGGCGGTCGAGCATCCGCCCGACAGGTATGCCGACAACGGCGGCAACAATCAGTCCAACCGTGAATCCGCCCGTCACCAAGGGCATCGACCAACCCGTGTCGGCACTGATCGAAAGTGCCATGACGGGAAACGCGTAGTAGAGGACTCCCCAGCTGACGATCTGCGTCGCTCCGAGTGCTGCAACGATCCCGCGCGATGCAGATTTGGGACCGGTGGTGGGAAGTCGGGGTGTGGCCGGGCGTAAAAAGGGCGACGAAGGAGCCCTACGGGCGCGACTTCCCACCACCGGTCCCAAATCTCACGCGTGAACCGTGCCGCTTATCTCCAAACCGACCGGCCCGCAGCACCCACCGGCCGCTACGCTTCCTTCCGCCTCGTCGAACAGACCGGCACCTCCACATACGCCCGACTCGGGAAGGGTCAGTTCGACACGCTCGGCGGATTCCCGGTCGCCCGCGATCGCCGCTGCGACGCTGCGGACCTGCTCGTAGCCGGTCATCGCCAGGAACGTCGGCGCGCGGCCGTAGCTCTTCATCCCCACCAGGTACAGATCCGCCTCAGGATGCGACAGCTCGTTCACCCCGTGAGGGTAGACGGTGCCGCAGGAGTGGATGTTCGGGTCGATGAGCGGTGCCAGCTCGACCGGTGCCTGCAGGCGGGCGTCCAGGCCGAGTCGTACCTCCGAGAGGAACGACAGGTCGGGACGGAACCCGGTCAGCCCAATGATCTCGTCCACGTCGGGAAGCCGGCGGCCGTCGTCGCCGACCAGTACGAGCCGGTCGTCGGCGCCCTTATCGATGGCCTGAGTGCGGAAACCGGTCACGACATCGACATGGCCGGTTCGCACGGCGGCTTCGGCGCGCCGGCCGAGCGCGCCACGAGCGGGTAGCTGGTCGGCCTGTCCGCCACCGAACGCGTTACCGATCTCACCTCGCCGCAGCACCCACGTCACGTGCGTCCCGTCCCTCTCCGCTAAGCCCGCCAGCTCGACGAGCGCGGTCAGCGCGGAGTGCCCGGCACCGAGGACGGCGACGCGCTTGCCGGCGTACCGGGCGCGGACATCCGGCACTCGCAGGTCGGGGATCCGGTAGCTGATGCGGTGCATCGCAGTCCTCTCGCCGACCGCGCGGTAACCGTCGCCGCCCAGCGGGTTCGGCGTGGCCCACGTACCCGATGCGTCGATGACCGCACGCGCAGTGATCTGCACGTCCGCGCCGGTGGCATCAACAGCGTGAACGGTGAACGGCCGGCTTTCGCGTCCCGAGTCGACCACCCGGTCCCGACCCCGCCGGGCGACTCCGGTGACGCGGGTGTCGAACCGGATGCGATCACCCAGAGCATCCGCGAGCGGGTCGAGGTACTCGCTCGCCCATTCGCCACCGACCGGGTACTTCGTGCCGTCGGGCCGCTGCCACCCGGTCGGTTCGAGCAGTCGCCCCGCGGCCGGCGACACCAGCTCGGACCAAGTCGAGAACAGCCGGACGTGACCCCACTCGCGAACCGCGGTGGCTGCCTGCGGGCCGGCTTCGAGGATAACCGGGTCGAGCCCCCGGCCCACGAGCTCAGCGGCGGCGGCCAGGCCAGTCGGGCCCGCGCCGATGACAACGACGGGATAGTTCTCGGTCATGCTCAGCTCCTGATTCGACAATCATCGATGTATGCCAGTAGCTTGGCATCCGCATCGACAGATGTCAATATAGACGCATGTTGAATCTACGGCTGGCCGAGCCGGCGTCCCCATCGGCCGCGGACGTCTGCTGCGCTCCGCTGGTTCGCGCCGAGCTCAGCGCCTCCGACGCCGAGTTGCTGGCTGCGCGATTCAAGGCGCTTGCCGATCCGGTGCGGCTGCGCCTGTTCTCCAAGATCGCCTCACACGGCCCTGCCGAGATCTGCGTGTGTGACATCGATGACGTCGGCGTTTCGCAGCCGACGGTGAGCCACCACCTGCGCAAACTGCGCGAGGCGGGTCTGGTGACCGCAGAGCGACGGGGGACCTGGGTGTACTACCGGGTGGTTCCGGGCTCCTTGGCGGCGATGTCGGCGGTGCTCGACGCCGACGGCGGGTAGGGGGCAGGCTCTTCGACCGTGACGGCCATGGTGTCCAGCGCCAGCTCGACCCACGTCGTACCCGGCTTGAGCAGCAGTTCGTCGCCATCGGCGGTGAGGAACTGGAACGGCTCGTTGGGGCCGGCCTTGGTCCACATTCCATCGACGACGGCGGCACCGGTAAACAGCCGTAGTGACCCGTTCGCATCCTCGAGATCGAGGATCGTCATGTCGGCGCTGGCCCGGGCGAAGCCGTAGTCGCGCGCGGCCCGCAGCACGATCACGTTGTCGGCTCCCACCTGCTCGCCGGTTTCCAGGACGTGATCGGCCCATGCCTCGGATCGCCGCCAGCGCTCCGCTTCCTCGTCGTACCGCCACGTGGCCGTCGAGCTGTCCCCGTAGCCGATCGTGACCGCAGCAGCCGGTGAACCCGCCGTCAGCGCGGTCGCACCCTCGGCGTCCGGTGCGTACGCGAAGTACGGCGGTGGCGGGGCGGTCCGCTCGGAGAGGTCGAGCAGCAGGGCAGGCTGGGCGAAGACATGGTTGGGCGCCACCCGGGAGTTGTCGATCCGGTACGTCCCGCTCGGGACGCGCATGGTCCCCAGGTTGGCGACGTCGGCCGTGGCGTCGATGTGGTCGAGCACCCACTGCTGAGCCATCGTATTCGCGAGCACACCGCCGGTCGGGCCGACGATGGGTGCGTCCATCGGCCGCAGTGACCGCACCGGTCCGATCTCGTCCGGGAGCGTGGAGTGGAAGACCGCCGCCAGCCTTGTCGTCGATCCCGCGATCGGCTCGACGAAGACGATGTCGGCACCTTCCAGCCCGCGATGCGGGTGCGCGTCCGGGGTGTTGGACACCTTGACCGTGACCGCGGCATGCGGCAGCGGACCGTCTACGGGCAAGCCGGTCAATGGCGCTCGGGGTACGGCATCCACCACCTCCGCCGTGAGTATGGGCGTCGGCGTCGATACGCGCGGCTGGCCAACCAGCTTCGCCGGGGTGGTGGCGTCGGCCGAGGCGCCCGGATGCCAGTACACCAGCGCGAGTGCAATCAGCAGCACTCCTGAGGCCGCCGCGACACCCAGCATGACGAGGCGCTGGGATCGCCCGGACAGCCGGTGGTGAGCGCCCGGACGGCGCCGTCGGTCGGTAGACATCGGACGCACTATGCCCGAATCACGGGATTCTGACAATGATCTCGCCGTGCGACTCGCGGAGTGGCGGGTGATTCCTGCGTGTCAAGGCGACACGCCAGAGACAACTGAGATTTTTGTGATTCTGGTCGACTTGCGAGTCGCATGTGGCTAGGCTCGACGGTGGGTGCCGAACCGGCGTCCGGTTTGGAGGGTGGCGAATGGTGCGCGAGAGAGTCGCCAAGGCCGTCCTCCCTGCGCTGCTCGCCGGGCTGCTTGCCGGGTCGGCCGGGATGCTCGCCGGCCCGGCAGTGGCGCTACCTGGCTCTCCGACCGATCGCGAGCTCGAACGTGCGCGTCAAGCCGAGGGCGAGGCCGCCAGTGCCGTCGCCCAGGCCGAGGCTCGGTTGGCTGCGGCGAACGAACGGTTCGACGAGCTAATGCTGTCTGCCGCGCGGGCGGCCGAGGCCCATAACGGCGCCCAGTACACGCTGAAGCAAGCCCGTGTTGCCGAGTCCGAAGCGGCCACCGAAGCTGCGCGGGACGAGTTGGCCGCCGATGTGGCCCGATCCGAACTGGGCCGGGTAGCCGCGACCGCTTACCGAACGGGCGGTCAGCTCAGGCTCGTGGCAGCCGTGATCGACGCCGACCGATCAGACCAGTTCGTCGATGGCACGGTCGTCCTGCAGACCGCGGCGAGGAGTCAGGGCACCATCGCCGATCGGGCCTTGGAGGCGGCGGCGAAGGCCCGGGATGCTGCGGGACGCGCGCTCCAGGCCCGGCTCGACCGTGAGAAAGCGGCGGAGACGGCGAAGCTTGCATCCGAGCAGGCGGCCGCCGCCGTCCTGGAGTTCGAAACCCAGATGGTTGCCCTCGAGCAGGAACGCGAGCAGGCCCTGGTCGAGCTCGCGGAGAATCGGGGCACCACGGCCGAGCTCGAGGAGAAGCGGCAGGCCACTCTCGCGATGGAGGCGGCCCTCGAGGCGGAACAGGCCGCTGCCGCGTCCAGTTCCGAACCGGAGGGTTCCGGGCAAGACGCCGCCCCGCAGGACGACTCCACGCCAGCTACAGAGGCTTCGGCCGGCGATCCACCCGGCGATGCCAGCAGCCCGTCAAGTCAGCCGGACACGTCGCCGTCGCCGGCCGCAACCCGCGATCCTGAGCCGTCACCGGTGCCGAGCAGTCCGTCTCCGACGGCGCGACCCTCGTCACCGAGCCCAACACCCCCGTCGCCGAGCAAGCCGCAATCGACGAGTTCGCCGCCATCGCCGTCCGGAGCGCAGCTAGCGATCGACTACGCCCGAGCGCAGCTCGGCAAGCCGTACGAATGGGGTGGTGCCGGGCCCGACACGTTCGACTGCTCCGGGCTCACCATGCGGGCGTGGGAGCGCGCCGGAGTCTCCCTGCCGCACTGGAGCGTCGCGCAGGCGCGGATGGTCACCCGCGTGTCGTACTCCGACCTCATGCCAGGTGACCTGATCTTCTGGTCGGACAACGGGCAGGCCTCGGGCGTCTACCACGTTGGGTTGTACATCGGCTCGGGAAAGATGATCCACGCACCGCGGCCGGGCAAGGTCGTGGAGATCCAGAACGTCTTCTACTGGCGGACACCCTCCTTCTACGGCCGCGTTTAGGTCGGTCAGTGGGTGAGGCCGGCGTCGCGGGCCCGCTGGTACGACCGGTTGATCTCGGCCTCGGCTTCGGCCCGGCCCACCCAGGTCGCGCCCTCGACGGACTTGCCGGGCTCGAGATCCTTGTAGACCTCGAAGAAGTGCTGGATCTCCATCCGCTCGAATTCCGGGATGTCCTGAAGGTCCTGCAGGCCGCTCTGCCGGACGTCCTCCGCGGGCACGCACATCACCTTGTCGTCGCCACCGGCTTCGTCGCGCATCCGGAACATGCCGACGGCCCGGCAGCGGATCAGGCACCCCGGAAAGGTCGGCTCCTCGATCAGGACCAGTGCGTCGAGCGGGTCGCCGTCCTCGCCGAGAGTGTCCTCGATGAAGCCATAATCCGATGGGTACCGCGTCGAGGTGAACAGCCGGCGGTCGAGCTTGATCCGGCCGGTCTTGTGGTCGTACTCGTACTTGTTTTTGGTACCTGCCGGGATCTCGATGGTGACGTCGAACTCCACTGCCTGCCTCCCTTGACCGTTGTCCCAGAGTCTCTCGCACTAGCGGGTCGGAAGATGGCCGGACGCGGCACCCGATGTTTGGCGCGCCACGGCTTAGGGCATCGTGGAACGCAGTGGCCGATCGGCCCAGTGTAAAGATTCACGGCTTCTATTCACATTTGAGCAGTATGTCGCTACCCTCGGTCGAGTCTCACGCTCCCGAGGGGTGACGTACATGGCGTCCCGACGCGCGGCGGCAGCCGCAGCGGCATTGGCCTTGCTTGTCGTAACGATCGGTGGGCCGGCGGCGGCCGATCCCGACCACCCGTCGGAGGAGGACGTCGAGGAGGCTCGCGAAGCCGAGCAAGCCGCCGAAGAGGCGGTGGCCGAGGCGGAAGAACGGCTGGCGATCGTCGAGCAAGAGTTGGATGAGCTCCACATCGAGGTGGGTCTCGCGATCGAGGCCCACAACGGCGCTCAGGTGGCTCTTGAAAAGGCCACCACAGCGGCGGACGAGGCTGCCCAGCGCGCCGAGCAACTGGCGGCGGAGGCGGAGCTCGCCCGCGACGATCTCGGACGGATGGCTGCGGCGTCGTACCGAACCGGTGGGCCGCTTGCCGCGTGGGCGAAGGTCTTCCAGGCGGCCGAGAGCGATGAGTTCATCGATCGGACGGCGACCCTCGAGACGGCGACGAGGTCGCAGGGAGAGATCAGCGACCGGTGGCGGGAGTCCTATATCGAGGCCGAGGACGCTGCAGCGGCCGCGGAGGCCGCCAAGGCCGATCTTGCGGCTGCGGAGCAGGAGGCCGAGCAGGCTACCCTCGCCGCCGAAGATGCCGTCGCCGAGCAAGAGGCGATCCTTGCCGATGCCGAGTCCGAGAAGGAGAACCTGCTCGCGGCGCTGGCGGACGCCCAGGGGACGACCGTTGAGCTGGAGCGGGAGCGGCAGGCCGGCTTGGAGGAGGAGGCTCGGCTCAAGCGAGAAGAGGAAGCTCGGCGGCAGGCCGAGGAAGAAGAGGCGCGCCGGCTTGCCGCAGAAGAAGCTGCGCGCTCGTCTACGAGCACCCCGGCCGCCGCCCCAACGTCGTCGCCGACTACCGAGCCCGAACCCGAACCGCCGCCCAGCGACGCTTCGGGTGCCGAGAAGGCAGTTGCCTACGCCCATGCGCAGGTTGGCAAGCCGTACCAGTGGGGTGGCGACGGGCCGGACAGCTTCGACTGCTCCGGTTTGACGATGCGGGCGTGGGAGGCCGGCGGAGTGAGCCTCACGCACCACAGCGTGGCGCAGGCCAATGAGACGACCCGGGTGTCGTACTCCAACCTGAAGCCGGGCGATCTGATCTTCTGGTCCAGCAACGGTGCGCCCTCGGGCGTCTACCACGTAGGGCTGTACATCGGCGACGGCAAGATGATCCACGCGCCGTCCACCGGCAAGAACGTAGAGATCCAGGACGTCTTCTACTGGAGAACCCCGTCGTTCTACGGCCGCGTCTGACGCGTACCTTCTTCCTGTGTCCCGTCGCGCCGTCGCTGTGGTGGTCGCAGGCCTGGTAACCGTCTGCGCGGGCTCGGCTGTGGCGTACGTCGGACTGGTCGGCAACCCGTTCGAGCCACCACCCCCACCGGCGACGCTGAACCCGATGCCGGTCGCGGAGGCGGAATCGCCGAACCTCGTGCTGGCCGCCGGCGAGCGGTCGGCCCAATCCAGGGGCGAGATCGGTGATCTCCTGGACGAGGCGATCGAGGAATCCGGTCTGGACGGACGCACCGGCGTGATCGTCACAGACCTGTCCACTGCCGAGGTCTTGTACGAGCAGGCCGCCGACCGCCCGATGACACCGGCCAGCACGCTCAAGCTCGTCACGGC
>JASLBX010000192.1 GCA_030146385.1 Jiangellaceae bacterium
CTGCGCTACGCCAAGATCGCCAACCGCACCGTCGCCGACGAATACTTCGCCGTCACCGACCAGGTCGACGCCCTCTACGAACAAGCCAAAGCGTTACCCGCCGACGCACTCGGCCCGAAGATGGCCCGGCTCCGTCGCGAACACCACCGACTCCTCGGCAACGGCTACTGCACCAGGCCACCCGAGCTCGACTGCGCCTTCGAATCGATCTGCGAAACCTGCACGTTCTTCCAGACCGGCATCGAGTTCCGGCCCACCCTGCAAACCCAGCACGACGACGCCGCCGCCAAGGGGCAACACCACCGAACCGACCTCTTCGGTCGACTCCTCAACAACCTCACAGAAGGCCAAGCATCATGAACAGCGACCTCGCCGATCACGTGCATAATGCCGAGAAGCGGACGCGCGTCCGGCGATGACGGGGCGAGGTTGTACGGCGATGGCCTCGGGTGCGGGAGGATGCCTCAGACTGGGTGGGTGCACCAGGTGAAGCGCTTCGTGATGACAATCTTGGGCTTCGGCCTGCTTGGCGTCGGTGCATTGATGGTGGTCCTGCCCGGCCCCGGATTGCTTTTCGTCGTTGCCGGCCTGGCGGTCCTCGCGACGGAGTATGTGTGGGCTCGCCGGCTGCTGGTGCGCGCTAAGAAGGAGGCCAAGCGGGTTCAGGATGCCGCCGTGGCCAGCCGGCTGCGCACGGCGGGAAGTGCGACCTTCGCCGGCGTGCTGGTGGGGTTTGGTCTCTTCATGGTGATCATCGGAGAGGTGTCGTGGCCGTTCTTCGAAACTCTGCTGGACCGGGTGTGGGGTCCGGTGACTGGCAGCCTGTTGATGCTGACTGGTGTCGTGTTGCTGACCACCACCGTCGTTACGAGGATGACGGCCAGAGGCGAGCCGACGACGCACCTGCCCAATCCTCGGTAGCGCTCCAGGCGGGCCCTCCGGCATGCAGTTCGGCATGGACGCACGGTCTGGATCCGGTATGTGCCCGCCAAATCTTGACGCTTCGTGGCCACCTTCACCAACCCGTGACACGGACGGAGGAGGAGAGGGTCCGTGAGCACTGCCACCGAAGTGCTGGTGGCCCCTCCGAAGAGCCTTGGACAGATCGACAAGCAGCAGCTCACCGCCCGGGTCGAGGTGTGCTTCGAGTGTGTCCTGACCGCGTCGATGACGAATGACTAGGGGCGACACATGGCAGCGAGGGTGGGGGTTACCGTACGTCGCTGGAGCGGCGCGACCCGGGAACTCATTCGCAGCCTCAGGGCGGAGGTGAAAGATGACCGGGTCTTCGGTCTCGCCGCAGAGACGGCGTTCTTCGCGGTGCTGAGCTTCTTTCCCGGCCTCCTCATCGCCGCGAGCCTGCTCAGCATCCTCGACGTGCTCATCGGTGCCGACCTTGCCGCCGAGACACAAGATCGGGTCGTCGAAACGCTCAACCTGATCTTCACCGCCCAGGCGGCTGAGACCATCCACTCGGTCGAGGCGATCTTCGAGGGCAACTACGGTGGCCTGCTCACCATCGCCAGCCTCGTGGCCTTGGTGACGATCTCTGGGGCGTGGGCGGTCATGATCCGGGCGCTGAATCTGGCGTACGACACGGTCGAGGTGCGACCCTGGCTACGGAGGAGGCTGCTCGGGCTCGGCCTCGGTCTGGTGACGGTGCTGGTCGTCGTGGTCGCACTCGCCGTGGTCGTCGTCGGCCCACTTCTGGGCAAGGGGGAGGAGCTGGCCGACCTTGTGGGCCTCGGCCCCGCCTTCGTGGTGGTATGGAACCTCCTTCGCCTTCCTGTGCTGTTCTTCGGAGTCACTCTGTGGGTGATGTTCGTCTTCCACTACGCCCCCAGTCAGCGCACCCCCTGGTGGCGGTCACTGCCAGGGGCACTTACGACCTCTGTGCTCTGGCTGTTGGCGACGGCCGGTGTTCATGTCTATTTGAGGGTCGCAGGGGACCGGAATCCCGTGCTCGGGGCTTTTGGTGGAGGCGCAATCATCATGATCTGGGTGTACCTGCTGAGCGTCGCTTTGCTGCTGGGCGGTGAAGTGAACGCGATCCTTCACGACCGCCGGAGGAGTGCCACCAAGTGACCCATGCCGCTGGTCGCCAGTCCGTCACTTCGACGAGCCCGATCGATTCACGGTTAGCGGCGTAGATCGGACAGCAGCGCGGCATCTACGATCAACGCCGCGACGATTTTGATACCACACCACGGGCTCACGCTCCTGGTCCTGAGGCCGGCGGAACTGGCAGCAGACCAGCGAGCGAGGCTCAAGCGCGACCGCGAAGCCGATCGGCGTGCGGTGCGATCGGGCCCAAGAGTGCCGGACTCATGAGCACCCATAAGCACGCACATGACCCTGACTACTCGGTCACGCCGCTGGAACGTTCCGCTGCGGCTGTGATGGGCGGATGGTCGGGGCATGGATACCTTCACTTCGCCGGTGAGCGCCGGTTCTGTTGTCGTGTCGGCCGACCCGCTGCGGTTGGCCGTGAGTGCCTACCTGGCACGGTTCAAGGGCATCTCAAGGGAGCACACCTGCTCGGACCTGAACGTGTTCGTGACCTGGTGTACTGAGCGTGGCATTGAACCCCTGTGCGGGCGGCGTGCGGACCTGGAGCTGTTTGTCCGCTGGATGCAGGAGACCAGGCGGTTCAAGCCGTCCATGGTGGCCAGGCGGACGTCGGTAGTGGCCGGGTTCTACCGCACGTGCGTCATTGACGGCGTCTTAGACCATTCGCCGGCCGAGTATGTGCGCCGCCCCACCGTACCGGCCGAGTCACCCACCTTGGGGCTGACCCACCTGCAGTTCGAGGCGATGCTGACCGCCCGCCCGGGAATCGTCGAACACCAACGACTTCGCGCTGGTGGCGATGCTTGGCCTGCTCGGGCTGCAGATCTTCGAAGCCACCGGTGCGGACATCACCGACCTGGGCGAGAGGAACACGGCCACCGCGTCGTACGAGTAAGTCGGCAAGGGCACCAAGGTGGTGCTGGTGCCGCTGCCCCCGGCGGTGCGCGGGCAATCGACCGGGCAGTCGGAACCCGCACCGCCGGGCCGATCCTGCTGAACACGCGCGGAGTCCGGATGGACCGGCACGCCGCCACCCGGCGGCTCCGACGACTGGCCGAGGTCGCTGGTGTCCGGTTGCCGCGGATGCATCCGCACATGCTCCGCCACACCTTCGTGACGACCATGCTGGATGCCGGGGTGGATCTCCGTGATGTGCAGATCGCCGCCCGGCACGCCGACCCGCGCACCACCATGAGATACGACGCGCCCGCAAGAACCTGGACCGGCACCCGAACTATCCTCGCCGCGTACATGGCCTCCGGCACCTGAGCCAGTCAGTAGGGGCCAACCCTTGTGTATAGCGTTCGAGGTATATAGCATCGGATGAATGGCGCGGTACGTCGTCGAGATCGAACCGGAGGTGCGTCGATGGCTGGATTCACTGTCCGATCATGATTACGGCCGTGCCGAGTTCTACGCCGACCTACTCGCCGACAACGCCGAAACTTTCGGCGAACCGTACTCGCGCCACCTCGGCGGCAAGGTCCGCGAACTCCGGTTCCACCTGCAACGCCAGCAGGTGCGGATCACCTACTGGCTCCCCCGGCAGGCGCGTGATCCTGCTGACCGTGTTCTACAAGACCCAACGAGCCGAAGTGGCCGAAGTCGGCCGGGCACTCGCGGTGCAGAAGGAATGCGAAGCCGCGCACCGCCACGCCGTAGACGTCTACGACAGGAGAAGCAGTGATGAGTGAGCATGTTCGATGGGAACGCCGCCGCGGCCGGGACAGCGAAGCCGTGCGTGCCGGCTACGAAGCCGCCAAGCGCGCCTACGAACTCGGCCAGGCCGTCCGGGCCCGCCGACTCGAGCTCGGCATGTCCCAAACCGAACTGGCTCAGCGGGCCAGCATGACCCAATCCGCCGTCTCCCGCCTCGAAGCCGGCGGAACCGTACCCACCATCGGCGTCCTCGAACGCCTCGCCACTGCCCTCCGCGCCGACCTGGTCGTCACACTGACACCCAAAGCGGCCTGACCACGCCGCCGAACCGCCACATGGCGCCAACGAGCAGTCGTGCCGATGCGCGGATGAGTTGGCGCGCCGCTGTCACGTGTTCCGACAGCTTCCGATGGGTGCGCTCGGCCCAGTGACAGGCGACCTGCGCACCGTCGGCCTTTCTGGAGGTGCGGCCAAGCCGGAGTTCTTCCCGCAGCCATCCGAGGGTGCATACTGGCAGTAATGACAACCTTGCGCGCACGGCGTCGACATCTCGCTAGCAGTCCCTTCCACCCTGACCCCGAGCCGGTCATCGAGCAGTTCGAATGCGGCGACCTGGTCAATCACGACAAGTACGGCATGGGTCGCGTCATCGGGGCCGAAGCGGACGCGGTCACGGTCGACTTCCGCACGCTGACGGTGCGCATCACGAGCCCCTTTCGCAAGATGGCACTCCTCTAGTCCGCCGAGGATCGCCGGCCGAACTCGTCTGTCACGATCCACACGATCATGCCGCGGAGTCTGCGAATCGAATGCGCCTTAACCACGCGTGTTGAGCCAGTGAGCGTAATGCGCTTCCTGCTCGGCAACTGACCTGGGGAGCTCGATCGGGGCAGTGCCAAAGGTGTCGACTTGCTCAGGTCGGCCTGTATGGCCTGGCTCCAGGAGGTAGACGTAGCGGCCCTCACCCATGTCCGCTGCATTCCGGATGCCCAGGCGTCGCGTCGCGCTCCGTTGAGTGCCAGGCGAAATCCAAGCGGATCAATGAGTCGCCGCAGGCGCAATGCTTCGAATAGGTCCGGCCCGGACGCTGCCCATGTGTCCTGCGTCCCGTCACCGTGGAGGGTAGGGGAGCCAACCCCGGCCTTGCCGAGCAACCGTCAGCGTCGAGTGCACCCGAGTCGTGTCGGTGGCGACCAAGACTTGATGCACGCTGTGGTCGGACGCTGGGCCGTCTGCCACACTGAGATCGTTCCACGCCGAGGGCCCGGCGTCCGCTCATGACCCCTATCGGGCGTACGTCCCACTCCCGGGCGGTCACGAGAGCGTGGCGTCGGCCTGGTGCGGCGTGGCTAGGACCTCACGAGGTCGCGTCACTCCGGCCCACTAAGAGCCAAATGCAGCCCAGGGCAAGCGCCCAAGCCCTTCTGCGAGCAGTGGTTCAGCCGGGCCACGAGATTGTGCTCGCGAGACGGCGGCGCTGCGACCCAGGCACTGCGCATCTATGCGAAACCCTCTGACCGCCGCTCAAGTCGTCCACTAGAGCGACCCTCGAACAGCAACCACCAAGTGAGAGCTGTCCGACGTACTGCTCGCTGGCAGCTTCTCCTGCGGCGACGTCGGTGTCCTGCTATCGCTCAACGCCCGCATGCCACTACCGAGAGCAGAAGATTCGCAGCTTGGCCCCAGCCTGGAAGGCAGCGCTCTAGGCGGACTGCAGGAGGGCGTAGATCTGAATGACGACCCAGCACAACGCCGCCGATACCGCGGCGGGCCCTCACTGGCCAGCGCCGCGACCAACTTGCACTCACAAGCTCTACCCGAATGTTGACCTCTACTTCATCTTCCAGGCCATGGGCTTCCCGGTGGACATGCTCCCCGTACTGTTCGCCATCGGACGCATGGCGGGGTGGCTCGCCCAATGGCGGGAGGGGAAGGCGAGACGCCGAGCAGAAAATCGCATGTTCTCGTGCGATCTATGTCGGCGAGGGGCTCAGACATCTTCGCCCCGAGGACTAAGCGGGATCGTTCGCTCCGACGCTCGTTAGTACGCGCGATGACCACAGTGACTTCTGCAGGCGTGCTATGACCGTGCAGGGGTACTATTTATGGCTGGAGGTAGTGCGCAATGGCACGCCTTGGCGGCAATTGGATATGGCTGGTGCGTACACCGCTGGCCATCGCTGCGGCAACGGCAGCGGTACTCGTCGGCGGTTTCGCAGCGCTGGTTGCGCTGCTGCCGCAGGTCAGCAACCCGTTTGAAGAGAGCGAGATCGACCGCAGCCAGCCGGTGCTCCTGCAGTCAATCCAGGACCTCAGCCGCTATGAGGCTGCGGCCGGCAACTTCCAGGTCGTCATCGATTTGGAGAAGGATGTCAGGTTTCTGCCGTCATGGGTGCGCGGCGAACGCACCCTGTTCGTCGCCGCCGGAACGGTTAACGCCTACGTCGACTTCAGCGCCATCGACGAGGGGACGATCCGGATCTCTGGAGAGGCCGCCCACATCACACTCCCGGCGCCCGCGCTTGACCGGACCAACCTGGACAGCGAAAGGAGCTATGTCTTCGCGCAGGAACGCGGCCTGCTCAACCGGATTGAGTCGCTCTTCTCAGATAACCCAGGTGAACAGCGCGAACTCTATGTGCTCGCCGAGCAGAAGATTCAGGCTGTAGCCCAGGAAGGCGGAATTATTGCGCGGGCCGAGCAGAACACTCGCAGCATGCTCGTCGGCATGCTGCGCTCGCTCGGTTACACCAGCGTGACCGTTAGCTTCGAACAGCCGTAGCACTCCGCGGGTTCCTGCTGACGGTGATCCGCTCCGCTGGGAAGCGGCGCGCTGGGCCGCGCACGTGATCACTGCGACGGCTGGATGCCCGCGGGAGGGCGGTCAGCCACCGTGCTAGGTTTCCCCGAGCCAGGTTGCGACCACGGGAACGTCCGCTGGTCGGTCCCTGACTGGCTCCGGCCGGGGGTGCTCATGTTCCGCAACATCCCGGGCGAGGTGCTCGACCGCATGCACGAGCTTTTGCGCCGGGACGAGGAGGACCGCCTCGAGCGGCTACGTCAGCTCCCGCCGGAGACTGGCACTCCGCGCTCTGGTTGGCGCTCGCATGCCGCGCCAGCGGGCGCGTCCTCACCACCTTCGAGGTCTTGCCGGAAAGGCCATACTTGCCCGCGAGACTTTTCATGCAGGCGCGGATCGACGACGTAATCCGCCTCGTCGAGGGAGACTTCCCAGAGCACGCCAGCGAGTTCGACGAGGTGAGCTTCTGCTTCCTGGACGCGGAGAAGGAGCTCTACGGGGCTTGCTACGACGCGGTCGTGCCACGTCTCGTCCCGGGCGGAATTCCTTGTCGCGGACAAACGCCACCAACCACCGAGAGACCCTGCAGCCGATGCTCGATGCCGCGCTCGCCGACGACCGCGTCGACGCGATGATCGTCCCCATCGGCAAGGGCGAGCTGGTCTGTCGCAAGTCGCCCCGCAGTGCCCTCCCGGATCCGCCTCACTCGACTCTCGGGCATTGCTGAGGGTGGCTTGGCGGGCGTCGGCGACGAGTTGGCGGTAGATCGCGTCGGAGATCCGTCTCTTGAGGCAGCGCATGGCTTCTATGCGGGTCTTTCCGGTGGCGAGCTTGCGTCGGTAGTAGCGCCGGCGAAGATCTCGTATGCCGCCGGCCGAACAGGAACGCGTCGGGCCGCTGGAATGCCTGGCTGATGTACGCGAGGCCTGGTCGTCGAGCAGCGGTGGGCCCATCCGAAACGCTCGAATCCGCCGCTGCCCTCCTCGTCGGGCGCGCCGGCTTCGCGCCGTGTGCCTGCATCAATCCGTCG
>JASLBX010000220.1 GCA_030146385.1 Jiangellaceae bacterium
CAGTCTGCCCGACGATGATCTGCCGAATATCGACGGCTACCACGTCGCACGTCACAACCGTGTCCGGCCGGCGGACGACCTCGACGGTGGCCGTCATCGTGCCGTCACTCGGCTCGCTCCATGACAGCGCCTCCGCCTCGATCTGTGCGTCCAGGGCCCGGGCGATGAACAGCACTGCAGCCACCACGAGGGCGACGCCGGTCAGGATTCCGGCCAGCTTCAGCCCACGGCCGGGACGGCGGTCTCCGTACCGGTCGGCAGGACGGGTGATCGAGGTGGACACGACTCTCCGGATCGCAGGTGCTGGCACCATTGTCGCGTATGCCGAAACCAGAAGAGAGGTAGCCCGTGGCCGACCAGCAACTCCGGCTGATGCACGTTCACGCTCACCCTGACGACGAGTCCAGCAAGGGCGCCGCCTCGACGGCCCGCTACGTGGCCGAAGGGGTCGACGTCCTGGTCGTGACGTGCACGGGTGGCGAGCGAGGCTCCGTTCTCAACCCCAGGATGGACCGTCCCGAGGTACGGGCGAACATCGCGGAGATCCGCCGGGCCGAGATGGACGCGGCCCGCGAGATCCTCGGCATCCGCCAGCAGTGGCTCGGCTTCGTCGACTCGGGATTTCCCGAGGGAGACCCGCCTCCGCCACTGCCCGACGGCTGTTTCGCGACGATTCCCGTGGAGAAGGCGGCCGCGCCGCTGGTCGCGGCGATCAGGGAGTTCCGGCCGCACGTGGTGACGACGTACGACGAACGGGGCGGCTACCCCCACCCGGACCACATCATGTGCCACAACATCACTGTGGCGGCGTTCGACGCGGCGGCTGATTCGGACGCCTATCCCGACGCCGGGACGCCCTGGCAGCCGGCCAAGCTGTACTACCACCACGCCTTCCACCGGGCACGCATCCAGGCGCTGCACGACGAGATGCTCCGGCGCGGGCTCGAGTCCCCGTACACGGAACGCCTGGCGGACTGGAAACCCGATCCGGAGTGGGACGCGCGGATCACCACTCGAGTGCCGTGCGCCGACTACTTCCCGGTACGCGACCGGGCGCTGCTGGCCCACGCCACGCAGATCGACCCGGACGGACCCTGGTTCGCCGTCCCGCTCCAGGTTCAGCGAGCCATCTGGCCGACCGAGGACTACGAACTGGTCCGCTCGTTCGTCGACGCGCCCACCCCTGAGGACGACCTGTTCGCCGGGTTGCGCTAGGGCAGAGCCACGAGACGCGCCCTAGCTCAGCGGCCGTTCAGTGCCGCGACGAGCTCGGCCGGATCGGTGGTCGGCCGCTCACAGACAAAGCCACGGCACACGTACGCGGCCGGCGCGCCACCGACCAGCGGGCGGTCGCGGAGCAAGGGCACGTCCTGAGCGGCTGGGTCGCCCGGGTCTCCCGCGACGATCGCCGCGCCCGGCGACGTGCTCCGCAGGGCGGCTGCCCGTAGCGCTCCCGTCCGCGGGTCGTCCGTCGAGCCGACGACGGCCACCTCGGCAGGCCCGGCGAGCAGCGCTTCGGCGACGGCCAGCCCCCAGCCGGCGAACCGCGGCGCCTGGCCGCCCAGTGAGTCGTACACGCTCAGCGCGCGCTCGGCGGCCTCCCGGTGCCGTGGCGACCC
Organism: Jiangellaceae bacterium; assembly: GCA_030146385.1. Lineage (GTDB taxonomy): Bacteria > Actinomycetota > Actinomycetes > Jiangellales > Jiangellaceae > JASLBX01. The sequence goes on from JASLBX010000220.1 coordinate 1,620, forward strand.
GGTGAAGGCCGAGAACGCGAGCAGCGCGCCGGCGGCAGCCGACCACCCGGAAGGCGTGGCGTTGTCGGTGGGATCCTGCGGCCGCCGGATGCCGGCGAGGCGGGAGTCGGTCGCATCATCGGCCGTGTCGAAGAACCCGCCCGCAGGATCGACATGCCGACTGATGACGACGTCGAGGACCTGATCTGCGAACGACAGCCAGACCGGATCGCTGGTCGCCGTGACCAGCGTTAGAAAACCCTCGGCCGCGTTGGCGTGGTCCTCCAGGACGCCGGAGTGCTGGCTCACCACCCCCGCGCGGGACGCCCGGCGCAGCCGCCCATGGTCGTCGAGGTGCAGCTGGACGAGCAGATCGGCGCATTCCACGGCGGCATCCACCCACGTTGGCTCGTCCAGCAGCGTGCCCGCGTCGGCGAGGGCGGCAACGGCCAGCCCGTTCCAGGAGGTCACCACCTTGTCGTCACGGGCCGGCTGCGGCCGGGTGACCCGTGCCCGCAGCAGGCGCTCGCGCAATGCGGCCCAGCGCTCCCGATCGTCGGGATCACGCCGGAGCTGGAGGGTCGACGTCCCGTGCTCAAACGTCCCGGCCTCCGTCACTCCCAGCAGGTCGGCCGCCCACCGGCCATCGTCGTCCCCAAGCACCTCGCGCAGCTGAGCCGGAGTCCAGACGTACGTAGCGCCCTCTGCGGAAACGCCGTCGACGACTGTGTCGGCGTCGAGCGCGCTGGCAAACCCGCCCTCAGGGGTGTGGAGATCGCGGAGCAGGAACTCGGCGGACTCGCGGGCGATCCGGGCTGCAAGCGGGGAACCGGTCGCTCGCCACAGATGCGCGTACACGCGGAGCAGCAGCGCGTTGTCGTACAGCATCTTCTCGAAATGGGGGACGATCCACTCCCGGTCAACGCTGTAGCGGGCGAAGCCGCCCGCCAGCTGGTCGTACATGCCGCCGCGGGCCATTCGCTCACACGTGACCTCGACCATGTGCAGGCTGGTGGCGTCCCCTGTCCGGGCGTGGTGACGCAGCAGAAACTCCAACACCATCGACGGAGGGAACTTGGGCGCGCCGCCGAACCCGCCGTGCTCCTGATCGAGTTCGGTGGCGAGCCGGCGGGCCGCTTCGTCGAGCCGGTCGCCGGTAGGCGGCGTGGTGCCGGGTATCAACCGCCGTCGGCCGAGCTCGGCCGCGATGGACGAGGCAGCCTGGTCGACCTCACCGCGGCGCTCCTTCCAGGTCTGCCAGACCGCCTCGAGCAACTGGCGGAACGACGGCATGCCGTGCCGGGGCACCGGGGGAAAGTACGTCCCCGCGTAGAACGGCTGGCCTTGCGGGGTGAGGAACGCGGTCATCGGCCATCCGCCGTGCCCGGTCATCGCCTGCACGGCCTCCATGTAGACGGCGTCCACGTCGGGACGCTCCTCGCGGTCGACCTTAATCGGCACGAACCGCTCGTTGAGGTACTCCGCCGTCGCGTCGTCCTCGAAGGATTCGTGGGCCATGACGTGGCACCAGTGGCACGCTGCGTAACCCACGGACAGCAGCACGGGGACGTCCCGCTCCCTGGCCAGGTCGAAGGCCTCGTCGCCCCACGGCCACCAGTCCACCGGGTTGTCGGCGTGCTGGAGCAGGTATGGGCTAGTCGAGTCGGCTAGCCGGTTCGACATCTGGGGATCCCCTCGCGGTCCGGTGCGGTGCCTTCAGATTGCACCGTACCCACGGTGACGAGGAGTACGTCAGGACTTGCTGTCGTCGTGTCCGTCCTTGCTGGGCCAGTCCCGGCCGCGCATCCGCTCGGCGTCCGTCCGGCCTTCGGGGTCGAAGTCGATCCGCTTGAGCTGCTTTCTCAGGCTGCGGTACAGAAAGACCACCGCGAGCGCCAGGAACGCCAGAACCAGAAAGCCGACCAGGCCGGGGCCCATGCCGGAGCCGTC
>JASLBX010000223.1 GCA_030146385.1 Jiangellaceae bacterium
GCGGGTCGAGGATTCCCTTCGCCGGCTCCTCCGGCGGCGGGGCCTCGCCCGGGTGCGGCGCCGGGAAGGCCGCGACGTCGTAGCTGCCCCGGAACACGATCCGGCCCGTGTTGCTGCGCTGGAACCTCACCGCGTCCTTGATCGAGCGCACGATCTCGGGCCGGCGCTCGCGGTAGTAGTCGAGCATCTGCTTCATCGTGTACATCGCCGAGTACGTCTTGCGCCGACGGTTGCTCGCCGGGATCGCCTCGCCCGGGCGCGTCTGGCCGCCGGAGCTGCGCGCCTCCAGCAGCACGCTGACCGTGTTCTTGAGGCCCATCGTGTTGCGCAGGATCGTCTCCTGGCTGAGGCCCACTGCGCCGCCGCCCTGGCAGCCGTACGGGCAGAACCACCAGCCGTTGTCCGAGCCTTTTTCGTACAACCAGTTCTCGACCAGGTCTTTGGCCTGGAGGTGAACCGATTCTGCGACATTGAGGTGGCGGGGGAACATGACCGGCAGGTCGCCGGCCTGCGCGTTGCCGAACTCGTGGCCGTCGAACGCCGCTTGCGGCTGGTAGTCGCGCAGCATTTCGGTGAACCCGAACGTCTCCGGCTGGCGGAGCAGCGAGAAGTCCCTGTTCAGGTCCTGGTTGACGAAGTTGCCGCGGCGGTTCAGCGCGCGTCCGTCCCCGTTGATCGCGGGCACGAGCAGGACGGTCGTGTTGGACAGGATGTCGATCGTCCGGTCGCGTCTGCGAACGCCAGCTGCCGCGCCAGGATCAGACATGCCTCGCGGGTCGACGGCTCGTTGCCGTGCACGTTGCAGTTGACCAGCGCCGACGACGAGTTAGCGATCTCGTCGGCGGTGGCTGGCGGCGCCGGGTAGCCGATGATGAGCATGTTGATCGGCCGGTCCAGCAGTGTGCGCCCGATCTCGACGACGCGCACCCGGTCGCTGGCCTCGTCTAGGGCAGCGGTGTAGGCGTACTCGTTCACGTCACTGGTGAACTGTGCGCCGTTGGTCTCTTCCCACTGGGTCCGCAGGTTCTCGCTAGGCACGTTCTGGTCTCCCCAGTGCGGCAGGGTGGCACCGGTTCGGAGAACTCCTCTCCTGTGGCGCGCACGCGCCAGCGGAACCGGTCGCCTGGGTTGAAGTTGGCGTCGGCGAACGTGGGCACGTCCTGCGCGACCTGCCGGTTCGGCCGCCAGATGCCGGTGATCACCGGCGTGCCGGCTTGCTCGTCGTTCTCGTCAACGAGGGTTCGTTCGATCTCATACTCGGTCGCGCCTGGCACCGGATCCCAGCTCAGCGTCGCGAAGCCGAGTTGCTGCTCCACGGTGAGTCCGGTGACCTGACCTTGTTCCTGGGCTCGTGACGTCTGAGTGGAGACCAGCGACGCCATCAGTGCGACGCTGACAGGTGTCGGCTTGAGTAACCAGGCGCGGATGGTTCGCAGCTCGCTGGCAGGTTCCAAGCCACTCATGCCGGGTAGCCGTGACCCGAGGAGGTGTGTGTCATGCCTGCGCGTGAAGAGATGCCGTCGACGATTCAACGGTCGAACAAGAAGGCTCAGCGGATCTGGTCGAAGGCGCACGACTCGGCCGTCGGGACTTACGGTGAAGGTGAACGAGCCCACCGGACCGCGTTTGCGGCGCTGAAGCACGAGTTCAAGAAGGTGGGCGATCACTGGGAGCCGAAGGACGGTAAGGGCCCGTCGGATCCGCAAGCCCGCCGTTCGACGCCGCAGTCGCGCAAGGCGCGGAAGACGGCCGAGGGTGTGGATGCGAACGCGTCCAAGAAAGATCTGTACGAAACGGCCAGCAAGCTCGACATCGAGGGACGCTCGAAGATGTCCAAGGGCGAACTGGTGAATGCCATCAAGCGCGAGAACGCCCGACGTACGAGGCAGAGCCGTTAGCTCACGACGCGTGCGGCAAGCGATCGCGCACTTCGGAGGCCGTGGCGATCATCTGATCGAGGATGGCAGGGCTGCGGGCATAGGATGAGTTCGGCCGCGCGCTGAGCGGTCGTGCGTGGTGTAACGCACCGAACGGGTCAGCAGACCGTCTGGTACGCGATCGTGAAGGGCAGGTACCGCGCATGAATATCGTGTCGCCTGGCTTCCGCAGCCGCCGCGAGCAGCGGCCGAACCTTCCGCCCGGCCAATACCTGACTGAGGACTTCCCGGTGCTGTCGGCCGGCCCGACACCGCGGGTTGCGCTGGCCGAGTGGGAGTTCGCCATCGCGACCGAGTCCGGCCAGGTATACCGGTGGTCGTGGGCGGAACTGCTCGACCTCCCGTCCGAGACGGTCACAGTGGATATTCACTGCGTCACCAATTGGTCGAAGCTGGGGACCACCTGGGAGGGAGTGTCGCTCGACACCCTCATGCGCGACGTCGAGACCGCGGCCGAGTTCGCGCTCGCGCATTCCTACGGCGGATACACCACGAACCTTCCCCTCGAGGATCTGCTCGACGGCAAGGCCTGGATCGCGTACCGCTACGGCGGCGAGGACCTGACGCCCGAGCACGGTGGACCGGCCCGGCTCCTGGTGCCGCACCTCTACTTCTGGAAATCGGCGAAATGGATACGCGGCATCCAACTCCTGCTGGACGACGAGCCCGGATTCTGGGAGACGCTCGGATACCACGACTACGGTGACCC
>JASLBX010000259.1 GCA_030146385.1 Jiangellaceae bacterium
GGTCAACTGGACCGGACGGACGTCCATGGAGGTCGGCGTCCAGGTAGTTGCCGAGCCCTGGAATGAGGTACGCCCGCCAGTCCGGGTCGCGACGGCCTACCTGGTGTTCGTCGCCCTGGACGAGGAGGGCCGCCCGCGCGAGGTGCCGCCCGTCCTACCCGAGAACGACGTGGACCGCCGCCGCTTTGCCGAGGCGGAGATCCGCCGCACCCACCGGCTCGCGCGGCGAGCGGCCATCCTTGAGTCCCGCGGCGAGTCCTAGGTTACGGCGTCGCTCGGTACCGGGCCGCCCGAGCAGGCAGACGCCACTGCGGGTCAACGGCGAGCAGGTCGACGATCTCAGACTCGAGCGCGGCGCCCACTCGGCGCATGAAGGGTTCGGGCTCGTCAGCCGCGTCGGGGCGTTCGGGTATGACCTCATCGACGATGCGGTCGCGGAGCAGAGCGGCCGACCCGATTCCCTGTGCATGGGCGACTTCGCCGGCCCGTTCAGTGGTTCGGTGGAGTACCTCCGACGCCCCTTCCGGCGGCAGCGGCGCGAGCCAGGCGTGCTCGGCACACAGGACCCGGTCCGCCAGGAGGAGAGCGAGCGCGGTCCCACCTCCGCCCTCGCCGAGCAACAGGCATACCGTCGGCGCGGGCAGTTCCGAGAGTTCGGCGAGGCACGACGCGATGCTGTGGGCCAGCCCGCCTTCTTCGCCGCGTCTGGATGGCGCCGCGCCGGGTGTGTCGATGACAGTGACCAGCGGTAGGTCGAGTTCGCGAGAAAGCCGCATTCCGCGGATCGCTTCGTGAAGCCCCTCCGGCCCGAGGGTGTGCTCGGCGGTCTGGCTGTGGCGATCCTGCCCGAGCACGACACATGGCGTGCCGCCGAAGCGGGCGAGCGCCAGCAGGAGGGCGTCGTCCCGCTCACCTGCCCCCGTCCCGCTGAGCAGCGTGACGTCCGACGCCGCCGTCTTCAGCAGGGATCGGACGCCCGGCCGGTCGGAACGCCGCGTCCGCATGACGGAATCCCAGGTCTGTGGGGCGTCTCCAACCGAACCCGGATGAATCCGCGGTGCGGCGTCCGACGCAACATGCGCTCGGGGACGCGCCGCTCCCGCGGCGGGACGCCTCTCCGGAGTGAGGACGTTGAGCGCACGGATGGCGACCTCGCGCAACTCATGCGGAGGCACGACGGCATCGATCAACCCGTGTGCGTAGAGGTTCTCCGCGGTCTGCGCTCCGGCCGGAAGCGCCTCGCCGTACAGGGCGCGCTGGACGCGTGGCCCGATCAGGCCGATCAGCGCGCTCGGCTCCGCAGCCGTGACATGCCCGAGTGAGCCCCATGAGGCGAGGACGCCTCCTGTCGTGGGATCCCGTAGGTACACGAGGTACGGAAGGCCGGCCGTGCGATGGGCCGCCAGGGCGGACGCGATCCCGATCATCTGGACGAACGCGAGCGTGCCCTCCTGTAGCCGGGTGCCGCCGGAGGCCGGTGACGCGACGATCGGGAGCCGTTCGGCCGTGGCCCGTTCCACCGCCGCGATGACTCGCCGGCTCGCCGCCAGGCCTACCGAGCCGGCCAGAAACTTGAACTCGGTGGCGATCACCGCGACCCGATGGCCGCCGATGGCCCCGCTGCCGGTCAGAACCGCCTCGTCCAGCCCCGTGTCGGCACGGGCCCGCTCGAGCGCGGCCGCGTATTCGTCGTCCGCCGGCACCGACGGCAGCGGCGTGTCCCACGATTCCCACGAGCCGGCATCGAGGACCCGGTCGATCAGTTCTTTCGCTTCGATCATCTGCTTCCCCTGCTGAGCACGATATCTGCGTCCCTACCGTGGCAGCGCTCCTCCGGGCACTGCGACTGCTGTGACTCATGTGGTGAATGGGGCGTCTTCGGCGCGCCGCCACCAGAACGATCTTTCCGCTGGCGATACTGGCGATGCACGCAATGAAATAAACGGGGGAGCAACGAATGGCGACGCCTGCACCGCCGGGCCGGCCCGCTGTACCACATCACCGGCCATCGGTGCCGCAGCAGCATGCCGAGGCAACTCGGTTCCGGCGAGCCCTCGTGCTGCTGCTCGCCACACTGGCCCTTCCCGGTCTGGCCCAGTTCATAGCCGGCAACCGGACGCTCGGCCGGGTGGTCATGCAGGTCTGGGCCGCGCTCGTGGGCACCGTGGCGCTCGTGCTGTGGCTCGTCCCGCTCGACACGCTCGCCGGGCTGGCCGTGCGCCCCTGGCTCCTGACAGCGTTCAAGGAGCTGGCGTTCGGGATCGCGCTGGGCTGGATCGCCCTGATGATCGACGCCTGGCGGCTGGGCGACCCACCCCGGCTCCGCCGGCAGCACCGGCTGGTAATGCTTGGCGCCACCCTCGGCCTGGTGGCCCTCATCGCGACGCCGTTCTGGATAGCCGTCCGGTACGCCTCCGCCGCGCACGAGGCGGTCGTCACGCTCTTCCCGTCCGGCAATGTGGCCGCGGCCAGCGAGGGCCGGCTGAACATACTGTTGCTCGGGTCGGACGCCGGCGAGGGACGGGTGGGCGCCCGGCCGGACAGCATCAACCTGGTTTCGGTGGACGTCCGTACCGGCGCGCCGGTCGTCATCGGCGTCCCGCGCAACCTGGAGCGGGCTCGGTTTCCGAAGGGCACGCCGGCGGCCGACGAGTTCCCCAACGGGTTCACCGGCGAGGGCGACCTCGGCGAGTGGATGATCAATGCGACGTGGACGTACGGCGAGGAGAATCCGGAGCTGTTCCCGGACGCTGAGAACCCCGGCGTCGAAGCGATCACGCAGGCCGTGGAGGGCACAGTCGGCCTACCTGTCCACTACCACGTCGTCGTGGACATGACCGGTTTCCGCGAACTGATCGACGCGGTGGGTGGAGTGACGATCAGGGTCGAGGAAGACCTGCCGATCGGCGACCAGGGAAAGGTGCTCGAGGCGGGACTGCGCAAGCTC
>JASLBX010000284.1 GCA_030146385.1 Jiangellaceae bacterium
GACCGGCTTCGCCTCATCTTCACCTGTTGCCATCCGGCCCTGGCCACGCCGACTCAGGTGGCCCTCACGCTGAAGTTACTGGGTGGGCTGACCACGAGCGAGATCTCGCGCGCCTTCCTGGTGTCCGAGCCGACGATGGCGCAGCGGCTGGTCCGCGCCAAACGCAAGATCCACGCGGCCCGGATTCCGTATCGCGTACCTAAGGACGCCGACCTTCCGGACCGTTTGCGCAGCGTGCTCGCCGTCATCTACCTCATCTTCACGGAGGGGCATACGGCGAGCACCGGAGACAGGCTCGGCCGCGAGGACCTGGCCGCGGAGGCGATCCGGCTCGGGCGGATCCTGGCCGAGCTCATGCCCGACGAGCCGGAGGCCCTTGGCCTGCTGGCGCTCATGCTGCTCGTCGAGGCCCGCCGGCCCGCGCGAACCACACCGGAAGGAGATCTGGTCCTACTCGCAGACCAGGACCGGACGGTATGGGATCGGCACCTCGTCACAAAAGGCCAGAACCTCGTCCGGGAATGTCTGCGTCGCAACCGGCCCGGCCCGTACCAGATCCAGGCGGCCATCAACGCCGTGCACAGCGATGCGCCATCGGCGGCCGACACCGACTGGTCCCAGATCGTCGCGTTGTACGACCAACTGCTGGCCGTCGCGCCCAGCCCGGTGGTGGCCCTCAACCGGGCGGTGGCCGTCGCCGAGGTAGACGGGCCGGCCGCCGCCCTCGGCATTGTCGACGCTCTGGATCTGGACGGCTATCACGTCTACCACGCCGTCCGGGCGGATTTGCTCCGCCGTCTCGGGCGCGACGCCGAGGCCGCGCAGGCTTACACCCGAGCGGCCGATCTCACCGAGAACAAAGCTGAGCGCCGGTTCTTGCTGAGTCGGCGTGACGCGACGTACTGACCGCGATCATGATCGTTGCGGAGTTCGAGCCGGTTATCCGGCTCGTCCGGCACTTTGACCAAGCCGTCATTCGATGAGCGCCTTGATCGGCGTGGGAATCTCGATCGTGCGGCTGACCGTGCACAGTCGATCATGAGATTTGGCCACCATGTCGGGCAGGACGGCCCGCGCAGAGTCGCCGGCATCGCCGTCCGGGAACCGCACCCGGAAGACCACCTCGAGGTTCTCCATCCGGTTGCCGGACTCGTCACGGATCTTGTCACCTCTGGCTTCGACTTCGAACTCTTCTGGCTCGGCGCGCCGGCTGGTCAGCGCGTCGACGTCCAGCCCGGTACACCCGGCGAGAGCCGCGAGCAGCAACTCGATGGGGCTGAAGTTCTGGTCGCCGCCGATGGTCAACTCGACGCCGCGGGTGTTGGTTGCGACTAACCGGCCCGCCTGGGTGCGGCGGAGGGTAACCGTCCGGAGGGTGTCGTTGGTCATGTATCCACCCTGCCACGGCGAGGCGCCGACAGTGGTCGCCGTGTGGCCGCCGCAAGGACGCCGGTGAGTGAGATCACCATTCCCGTCAGGGTCATCGGCGTCGGTACCTGACCGAACATCACGAGGCCCCAGAGCGCAGTGGTCGGTGGGGTGAGGTAGATCAGCGAGCTGGTGTGGGTCACGCCGTGCCGGCGCACGCTGAGCCAGTAGAAGCCGTATCCGCCGATCGTCGAAAGACCGACCAGCCAGGCCACTGCGAGCCAGAACGACGCCTCGACGGGCGGCGTGGCCTGGCCGGCCGCGACCGCGACTATCGTGAACACGACCGCACTGGTGAGCACATGTATCGGTAGCGCATCCACGAGTGGCAGCGTTGACTTCGTACGGCGCTCGGCGATGCTTGCTAGCAGCAACCCCGCCATACCGAGGAACGGAAGCAGGTACGCGGCGCCAGGAGCGCTCGCGGCAGTCGACAGCTCGTCCCGGACGGCGACCGCTACACCGGCGAAGCCGATCGTTAGGCCGGCCCACTGGCGCGGGCGGACGTGTTCGCCAAGTAGCCGACCAGCCACGGTGGCCGCGACGAGCGGCTGGAGTGCCGCGATCAGAGCCGTGGTGCCGAGTGGGACTCCGAGCTGGATGGACCAGACGATCGAGCCCACGTAGACGCCTTGGCTTAGGGCTCCGACGAGGACCTGGCCGCGCACCACGGGCCAGCTCAACCGTGGTCGCCGCAGGATCAGCCAGCCCAGGCCGAAGACCGCGGCGGCGGCGAGGAAGCGCCACATCAGCAGCGTGTCAGTCGACGCCGCCCGAGTTCCGAGTTCGGAGCCGATGAACCCGGAACTCCACATGACCACGACACCTGCCGAGACGACCCAGGTGGGCACGGCGACTCCACTCTCTAAACCGATCGGTATACTTACCAAGGTAACCATACCGGTTGGTTTAGTGAGAGGATCGTAGGGTGGCGGAGCAGAAAACGACACCGGCGGCGCGGCGCGTGCTCGACGCCGCGTCCGTGCTCTTCTACACGCGAGGCATCAACGCGGTGGGTGTCGACCTCATCGCGAAGCGGGCGGGCGTCACGAAGAAGACCCTCTACGACCGCTACGGCTCGAAGGACGCGCTGATCACGGCGTATCTACACGAGCGGGACGAGCGGTGGCGCGCCTGGCTGGAGGCGGAGGTCGAGCGAACGGCCGGCAGCGCCGAGCCCGCCGAACGGATCCTGGCCACATTCGACGCGCTGGCGTCGTGGGCGGCCCGGGAGAGCCCGCGGGGGTGCAGCTTCGTCAACGCCGCCGCCGAACTGCCGGATCCGGGCCACCCGTCTCGGGCGGTGATCATGGGCCAGAAGCGGTGGCTCCGCGACTACCTGCTGGACCTGTGCCGGGCGGCTGGTGCGGCCGAGCCGGATGCGCTCGCCGACGAATTGGCACTGATGCACGAAGGCGCGAACGTCATGATCGGCCTCGACGTGCTGGATGACCCAGTGACCACCGTCCGGCGGCTCGCTGAGCAGGCCCTCGACCGCGCCGGGGTCGGCACTTCCGCATGAGGGTGGCGTAGGTGGCGTTCCTGCGCCTGCCAACCGTCAGCGATCACCCGACACTTGGCAGGCGTTCCTGCGCCGGTGACGTCACCCTGATCACGACGTCAGGCGCCGCTGCCGTAGGGACGGGTGATGATCTCCAGGTTGTGGCCGTTGGGGTCGTCGAAGTACACGCCGCGACCGCCATCGTTCCGGTTGATCTCGCCAGACCGCCGATGGGCCGGGTCAGCCCAGTAGTCGAGGCCACGTTCCCTAATCCGGCCGAAGATCACGTCGAAGTCGTCTTCGCTGACCAGAAACGCGTAGTGCTGGCTGGTGATGTCGCCGGCCGAGTCGAGAAAGTCGAGCGTCACGTCGTTCGCCGTCTCGACCGTCATGAAAGGCCCGAACGGGGTTGGGTCGGGCAAGCCCAGGATCTCGGCGAGGAATCGTGCGGAGGTCTCCTTCTCGCGGGCCGCGACGATGGTGTGGTTGAGCTGGACTGCCATGAGCGCTCCCCTTGCTAGCCGGGCACGTAGTTACATCGTGCCTTCTGCGATGAGTTTCGACCGGCCGCAATGTCTGTAAGTGGTGGAGCAGTGGTGTCAGCGCCGGCTCAGGGGAATGTCAGTGCCGGCAGGCATGCTGACCTTTGAAGGCACGTACAGACGGGAGAACGTGGTGACTGATCATGCGATCTGGGCCGAAGGGCTGGTAAAGCGCTTCGGCGAGACGACGGCGCTCGACGGCGTCGATCTCGCGGTGCGGTCCGGCACCGTGCTCGGCCTGCTTGGTCCCAACGGTGCGGGCAAGACGACGGCGGTTCGCGTCCTGAGCACCCTCATCCGCCCCGATTCCGGGCGGGCGACGGTCGGTGGGTACGACGTGCTGACCGAGGCCCACAAGGTCCGGCAGCTCATCGGGTTGACCGGGCAGTACGCGGCGGTCGACGAGATGCTGACTGGTGCCGAGAATCTGCTGCTCATCGGCCGGCTACTCGGCATATCCAAGGCACAAGCCAAGGCGCGGGCGCGCGAACTGCTCGAGCAGTTCGACCTTACCGACGCGGCCGATCGCGCGGCCAAGACCTACTCCGGCGGCATGCGGCGGCGGCTCGACCTGGCCGCGAGCCTGGTCGGGCGCCCGCCCCTGTTGTATTTGGACGAGCCGACGACGGGCCTTGACCCTCGGGCTCGCCTTGAGCTGTGGAACGCCATCCGCGGCATGGTGTCCGGCGGTGTGAGCGTCCTGCTGACTACGCAGTACCTCGACGAGGCCGACGAGCTGGCCGACGAGATCACGGTCATCGACCATGGCCGGGTCATCGCGACCGGCACCCCAGACGAGCTCAAGGCCAAGGCCGGTTCGCAGTCGCTCGCGGTGCGGCCGGAGGACGAGTCGAAGGTGCCCCTCGTCACGTCGGTCGTCGGTGAGCTGACGAAGGCGACGCCGGATGTCAAAGGCTTCCGCATCACCGCTCCCGTGTCCAATCCTGCGGTGCTGTCCGCGGTGGTCCGGAGGCTTGACGAAGCGGGCGTTATCGTGACCGAGCTCACCCTGCGCAGCGCCACGTTGAACGAGGTGTTCCTGTCACTCACCGGGCATCCGGCCGAGGAAGACGGCGACGCTGACATGAAGGAGACGAACTGATGGCCACCGCAACGATTGCCGCTCCGAGCGCCGGTGAGCTCAGCCCGCGGGTCAGTCCGGTCGAAGGACTTCGGCAGACAATGACGCTCGCCTGGCGCACGATCGTCCAGGTGCGGCACAACCCGTGGGAGCTGGGCGACTACAGCTTCCAGCCGATCTTGTTCGTGCTGATGTTCAACTTCGTGTTCGGCGGGGCAATCGCGGGCTCGCCCGACGAGTACCTGCCGTACCTGCTGCCCGGGATCATCGTGATGAACATGCTGTTCGTCACGATGTACGTCGGCACCGGGTTGAACACCGATGTCACCAAGGGGGTGTTCGACCGGCTGCGGTCGCTGCCAATCGCCCGGTGGGCTCCGCTGGCGGGGCGGATCATCGCCGATCAGGTCAAGCAGGCGTGGTCGATCTTCCTCATCGTGGCCATCGGCGTCCTGCTCGGGTTCCGATTCGAGACCAACGTCCTCTCGGTTGCGGCGGCGGTGGCGCTGCTACTCCTGTTCGCGCTCGCGTTCTCGTGGGTGTCGGTGTTCGTCGGCATGATGGCGCGAGACCCGGAGCAGGTGCAGATGGTCGGGTTCACCGCGTTGTTCCCTGTTACGTTCGTCAGCAACGCGTTCGTTCGTGCCGACACAATGCCCCCTTGGTTGGAGGGGTTCGTCAACGTCAACCCGGTGAGTCACCTGGCCGATGCCGCTCGTGGCCTCATGCTCGGCGGTCCGGTGGCCGAGCCGGTCACCTGGTCGTTGATCTGGGCAGCTGTGATCGTGCTGGTCTTCGCTCCGCTGTCGGTGTGGGCGTTCAAGCGGAAAGTGTGAGCCGGGCACGCTCACTCGCCTGCTGGCGCGAACCGGTCTGGCGGCCGCGCTCGTACGCCTCGGCGAACCTCGACTCGCCGAGGACGGCGCGCGCAGCCGCCTCGACCCGGTCCGCGTCGATGGCCGACCGGTCCGGCAGCCCTCTGATTGCTTCGCTCACGCCCAGCAGTTCGGCAGCGTACTCAGGACGATCGCAGGCGACCGCATAGTCCGCGACGCCGATGAGCGCGCGGCTGATGGCCATGGCGTCACCCGACGACAACACTCGATCGAGCGCTTCATGGAAGAGCGCTCGCGCCGCATCCAGATCGCCGGCCGCCGTTGCGACGAACCCACGGGTGGTAGCCAACGTCCCGTGGTAGTCAGAGTCCGGCCGGAGGTCCGCGGCCACAGCAGAGGCGCGGTCGAGGTGCTCACGAGCCCCGGCCAGGTCTCCGGAAAGCCGGGCGAGCTCGGCGGACATCACGTAGGCCGCGACGCGATTCTCCAGGATTCCGCTCCGGTCGGCCTCCTGCCTTGCCTGACTGAGCTCTGCCTGCGCGCGCTCGCGCTCGCCGGCCAGCCACAGCTGCTGAGCAAGGAAGATGCGGTGCTGAGTGATCTCCTCGACGCTCGATAACTCAGCGACCAGCCTGACCGCCTCCTCGCTGTGGGCGGCTGCCGCGCTGAAGTCTCCATCCCGGGACTCGACCTCGGCGATCGCGCCGAGGGCCATCGCGATGGCCGATCGATCGCCGGCCTTGCGGAGCACGCGGAGCGACTCCCGAAGATCGGCGACTCCCTGCTCGTGATCGACTCCTGCTTAGAACGCTGCGTAGGCTCGCGTGACCAATCCGGTCCCGCGCACCCATGGATCCGGATCGGTCAGCAGATGATCCGGAACAGTCAACGACTGCGAGCCGTCCTTCCACGCCTGGATCAGGTTCGCCATCGGCTCGACCAGCCGCAGCATCGGGTGCTTCAGCTGATCGACCTGCTTCGACAGCCGGACCGCGGCCTCGAACCATTCCTTCGCCTGGTCTTCTTCCAGCGGCCAGTACGACACATGGGCGCACAGCCCGCCGTTGGCGTAGGCGAGGGCCCGAGCCTCAAGCGGCGCGTCGCCCGGCAGGTCGAGGGCCGCGCTCGCCAGCACTACGCTTTCGGCGCGCTTGCCCCGTAGGTTCCAGTACGAGCCGAGCGCTCCGACGAAGCGGACTGCGGTATCAGCGTCGCTGGCTTCGATGGCGGCTCGCAACGCCGCGTGGATGTTCTCGTACTCCGTGTCGAGGCGTTCCAGCCAGATCAGCTGGTCGGCCGTGCGCAAGTGCTGCTCTGCCGTCTCCGTGAGGTCTAGGTAGTAGGCGGAATGGGCCCGGCGCACCAGCTCGGTCTCGCCCGCCTCGGCGAGCCGCTCGACGCCGTACGCCTTGATCGTCTCCAGCAGCCGGTACCGAGGCTCGCCGGAGCGTTCCAGCACGAGCAGGGACTTGTCCGCCAGCGCGGTCAGCAGGCCGAGGACATCCTGGGCCGAGTGGCCGACGTCCGTCATGACCCGCTCGGCCGCTTCCGCAGTGGCGCCGCCGGAGAAGTACGCGAGGCGGCGCAGGAGCGCGCGTTCGTCGTCTGCCAACAGGTCCCAGCTCCAGTCCACGACGCCGCGGAGCGTCTGGTGGCGAGGCAGCGCGGTCCGGCTGCCGGCTGCGAGCAGGCCGAACCGGTCGTCGAGGCGGCAGGCGATCTGGTTGAGCGTCATGGTGCGGAGCCGGGCAGCGGCCAACTCGATCGCCAACGGCATGCCGTCGAGAGCCCGGCAGATCACCACGACGTCGTCGACCGTCCCGTCGTCGAGCGTGAACTCCGGATAGGCCGCGGCGGCGCGGTCGGCAAAGAGCCGCACAGCGGGAAATGTCGCCGCGTGCGTGGCGTCGGCGCCGGCCGGCGGGAGGTCCAGCGGTTCGACGGGCCAGAGCGTCTCGCCGGTTACGCCCAGCGGCTCACGGCTCGTGGTCAGGATTCGCAGCCGCGGGCAGCGGCCGAGCAGATGGTCGGCGATGGTGGCCACGGCGTCGATCAGATGCTCGCAGTTGTCCAGGACAAGTAGCAGATCTTTGTCGGCCAGCGCACCGGTCAGCCGGTCGATGACGTCGGCGTTTGTGCCGAGGTGCTCGGCGAGCCGGTCGAGCCAGGCGTCCCACGACGTCAGGGCTCCCGGCCTGGCTCGCGGCAGTATCGCGTTCTCGTGGAGGCCGAGCGCCGCAAGGATCGCCTGCGGCACCGCTGACGAGCTACCGAGAGGCGCCAGTTCCACGAGCCACGCACCGTCGGGTACCTGGCCGAGCAGCGAGCGTGCCGCCTCGACGGCGAGCCGGGTCTTGCCGGAGCCGCCCGGGCCGGTCAGCGTCACCAGCCGCGACTCGCTCACCAGCTTGCCAACTCGGACGAGGTCGTCGTCTCGTCCGATAAAGGTCGTGACGCCGGCCCGGAGATTCGTCGGCGGAGAGGTCGCGCTGCGCGGTGGCTCCGCGTCGCCGCGCAGAATCCGTACATGCAGCTCGGCCAGTTCACGGCCCGGATCGGCGCCAAGCCGGTCAGCGAGCGTCGTGCGCAACTGCTCGTACGCGCCGAGCGCGTCGGCGGGCCGGCCGGCGGCGACAAGCGCCTGCATGAGCAGGTGGACCGTCCGCTCGCGGGTCGGGTGCTCGGCTGTGATGGCCTGAAGTGCCGAGATGTCCGGCGCGCCGTTGCCGCCTCTGAGCTGGGCGTCCACGAGATCTTCAAGCGCCGCGACGCGGAGATCTTCGAGCCTCGCGACCGCAGGACGAGCGATGCCACCGTCGGCCGCGTCGGTCAGCGCGGGCCCGCGCCACAGGGCGAGCGCGCGGCGTAAGGCGTCCGCCGCGAGTCTGGGCTCGTCGGCCAGCGACTGCTTGCCGGCGGCTACCAGCTGCTCGAACCGGTACGCGTCGACGTTGTCGGGTGCGATCGTCAGGCGGTATCCCGAGCCGTTCGACTCGACAATGTTGCCGGGCAGCGCCCGCCGCAACCGCGACACGAGGGCTTGCAGGGCGTTGGCGCCGCCGGCCGGGGGATCGTCCGGCCACAGCGCGTCGATCAAGTCCCGCTGCGTTTGAACCTTGCCCGCGGACTGGGCGAGCTCGACCACCAGCGCGCGCAGCCGGGCGCCGCTGAGTTCGATCGGGTCTCCCGCGTCGGTGCGGACGTCGAGCGGCCCGAGGATGCCGATCCGCACGTACCCATTGTGCCCGCCCGCACCGACACACCTCGAACTCCCAGATCCCTTGATCATCGGCACTTTCCGTGTTATCCAGCCGGAAAGTGCCGATGATCAGCTCTAGAGCAGTGGGGCGCGCATGACGTGAAAGCGCCGGGTGACGGTGAATCCCGCGGCTTGGTAGAGGCGGCCTGCGGCCGTCTGCTCGCCCGTCCAGAGGAACCAAGCGCTGTGGTTGTCTCGAAACCGAGCGCTTCGAGCACTCGCAGCCCGTCCGGGTAGGCGTCCGCGTCGACGCCCGGAAGGAAGTAGGCGGGCGGGTAACCCGCGACGGTCGCCCATGGGGCACCGCGTCGGCGCAGGTAGTCCAGCGCTTGGGTCACCAGGCCGCTCCCGATGCCCTGCCGCCGGGTGTCTGGGTCGACGACCAGAATGGTGATCCAGCCGCCGTCCGGGGCGACGAGCGCTGCCCCCGTCCCCGCGCGCACCGCGTAGCAGAATCCGAGGACCCGGTCGGACGTCTCGTCGGCCGCGACGATCAGCCCGTCGGGGTCGAAGTTCGGTTCGAGAAGGACGTACTCGGCCAGCCAGTCTGCCGAGATGGGATCGGCCGGCAATCCTCGCGCCGCCACCGAGACAAGGGCGTTGAGGTCGGCCGACCGGAAGGCACGGAACCGGATCCGCGAATTCAGGCCGGAGCGAGCGCGAGCATCGTGTGACGCGCTCATACGTCCGTCACAACATGCGGGGCACCGTCACCGTCGGCCAGGGCCACCGCTCGGGTGGTGCGGCTCAGGCAGCCGCGCATGATCGACTGTGCCGTGTAGTAGTCGATGTAGCGGAACCCGTACGTCTCGCCGCGCGCGAAGGCCTGGCCCGAGATCGCTTCCCGCCACACCTCGAATGCCTCGTCGGAGATCGGGACGTAGGTGTCGGGGAAGTAGCCGCGGGCGTCCTCCCAGTTCTCGGCGTACCAGAACTGGGAGGACGCATGCCGTGGCGCCGCATCGGTGAAGTTCGCCTGCCAGCCCGGGAGGCCGGCGAGAAACCGCGCCCGCGCGGCCAGCGTCGACGCATGCTCATGGTCGGTGTGGATGCTGTGCCGCCAGTGGGCGATCACCGTGTCCGGGCGGTAGTGGCGGATCAAGCCGGCCACCCGCACCGCGACGTCGTCGGTTGGCTCGAGGAAACCGTCCGAGATGTCGTCGAACACCGCGAACTCGGCTCCGATTCGCTCGGCAAAGGCCTGCCCCTCAAAGATCTTCTGCTCGCGGTATTCGTCGACCGGCATGGTGGGATGTCCGCGCTCGCCCGGGGTCAGCGCCACGAGGACGGCCCGTCCGCCACCCAGGACCACCTGCGCCAGCAGCAGGCCCGCGGCAAGGTCCATATCGCCGATGTGGGCTCCGACCGCCATCACTGTCGCCGGTCGCATCAGACGAGTACGGTCATTCGTCTCGCTGCCGCTCGAACATGCCCCGGACGTAGCTGGCCTGGCCGGCGTGCTGCATACAGTCGTTGATCACGCTCACCAACCGGACGCCAACGGTTACCGGCGGATCCCACGAGCGGTCGATGATCCGGTCCAGCTCGTCGGGCGTGATCGTGGCGGAATACTCGATGGACCGGTCGGCCACCGCATCGTGGTAGGCGAGCAGCGGATCGGCGCTGTCCGGGCGAATCGCCGCTACTTCCTCGGACGTGTGGCCGTACCCGGTGTCGTGCAGGTCGCCGGTGAATCCGAGTTGCTCGACCCACGGGCCGTCGTGCCACACCTGAACCCTTTCGGTGAGCTCGGCGACGTGGTCGTCCTGGATCCGGGTCAGGTGCCAGACCAGCCAGGCGATCGAGTTGGCATCCGCGTCCGGCCGGTACGCCAGCCCGGCAGCGTCCAGCCCATCGGCCGCCTGATGCACGGTGCCGCGGATCCGCCCGAACGCGTCGATGAGAATGTCGGAGATCTCCACGCGCCCCACTCTGCCAGTTGTCCGGACGGCGGTCACTGCAACCCGCTCAGGCGCCCGTGTAGTGCTTGTCGGCGACGGCCAGTGCCTGGTCGAGGATCTCCAACCCCTCCTTGGCCTCAGCCTCGGTGATCGTGCACGGCGGCACGACGTGCATCCGGTTGAAGTTGACGAACGGCAGCAGTCCGCCGTCCTTGCACGCAGCAACCAGCTCGGACATCGCCGGGCTCGACCCACCGTACGGCGCGAGCGGCTCACGCGTCGCCCGATCGGCGACGAGTTCCAGCGCCCAGAACACTCCGAGACCGCGCACCTCGCCGATGACCGGGTGCCGCTCGGCCAGTGCGCGCAGCCCCGGCCCGAGCACTTCGCGTCCGATCCAGTCCGCGTTGTCGACGATGCCCTCGTCCCGCATGGCGGTGATGGTGCCGACGGCGGCCGCGCAAGCCAGCGGGTGGCCGGAGTAGGTCAGCCCGCCGGGGTAGGGACGCTCGGCGAACGTGGCTGCGATCTCATCCGAGATGACGACCCCGCCCAGCGGCACGTAGCCGGAGTTGACGCCCTTGGCGAACGTGATCAGGTCGGGACGGACGTCCCAGTGATCGAAGGCGAACCAGCGTCCGGTCCGGCCGAACCCGCACATCACCTCGTCGACGATGAACACGATGCCGTGCCGGTCGCACAACTCGCGGACGCCCTCGAGGTAGCCGGATGGCGGCGGCATGATGCCGGCCGTCCCCGGGATCGTCTCCAGCACGATCGCTGCGATCGTCTGAGGTCCCTCGAACGCGATGACCTGCTCCAAGTGCTCGAGCGCTCGGATGCACTCTGTCGACTCGGAGTCCGAATGGAACGGCGACCGGTACAGGAACGGCCCGAAGAAGTGAACGACACCGGCGCTGCCCGTGTCGTTCGCCCACCGCCGGGGATCGCCGGTGAGATTGATCGCCGTGGACGTCGCGCCGTGGTACGACCGGTACGTCGAGAACACCTTCGGCCGTCCGGTGTGCAATCGGGCCATCCGCGTCGCGTGCTCGATGGCCTCGGCTCCGGCGTTAGTGAAGAAGACCTTGTCCAGCCCGGGCGGGGTGAGCTCGGCGATCAGTTGTGCCGCGAGCGAGCGCTGGTCGTTGGCATGCTGCGGCGCGATCGTGCACAGGCGGGCGGCCTGCGCCTGGATGGCCCCAACGACACGCGGGTGCTGGTGCCCGATGTTCGTGTTGACCATCTGCGAGGAGAAGTCGAGGTGGCGCTTGCCATCGCCGTCCCACAGGTACGAGCCCTCGGCTCGCATAACGACCATGGGGTTGAGCGTCGCCTGTGCCGACCACGAGTGGAACACATGGGCACGGTCGAGGTCGTAGGTCTGCTGACTGGTGAGCGCTGCGGTGTCGATGTCGGTCATGCTCAACTCTGCGTCGGGAAGCCAAGGTCGACGCCGCCGTGCGACGGGTCGAGCCAGCGGGACGTCACAACCTTGCCACGGGTGAAGAAGTGCACGCCCTCGGTCCCGTGTGCGTGGCTGTCGCCGAACAGTGAGTTCTTCCAACCGCCGAACGAGTAATAAGCCATCGGCACCGGAATCGGGACGTTCACACCCACCATCCCGACCTGCACCTCGTTGACGAACCGGCGAGCCGCCCCGCCGTCATTGGTGAAGATGGCCGTCCCGTTGCCGTAGGGGTTCGTGTTCACCAGTTCGAGCGCGGCGTCGTAGGTCGGCGCCCGCAACACCGACAGCACGGGGCCGAAGATCTCGTCGGTGTACGCCGACATGCTGGGCGTCACGTGATCCAGCAGCGATGGCCCGAGCCAGAATCCGTCCGGCTGGCCGTCGGGCTCCACCGTCCGGCCGTCCACGACGAGGGACGCGCCGTCGGCAGGACCGGCGTCGAGATACGAGGCCACCCTGTCGCGGTGGGCGCGGGTAACGAGCGGGCCCATGTCGCAGCCGCGGCGGCCGTCTCCCGTCCGGATCTTGCCGATCCGCGCGGCTATGGCGTCGACCAACTGGTCGCCGATCGGATCGATGGCCACCACGGCCGAGATTGCCATGCAGCGTTCGCCGGCCGAACCGAACCCGGCCGACACGGCGGCGTCCGCGGCCACGTCGAGGTCGGCGTCCGGCAGCACGATCATGTGGTTCTTAGCTCCGCCGAGGGCCTGGACGCGCTTGCCGGAGGCCGTCCCGGTCTCGTAGACGTAGCGGGCGATCGGCGTCGAGCCGACGAACGAGATCGAGGCCACGTCGGGGTGGGTGAGCAGCGCGTCGACGGCTTCCTTGTCGCCATGGACGACGTTGAATACGCCGCGAGGCAGTCCCGCCTCGGCCCACAGGTCAGCGATGAGAACAGAGGCCGACGGATCCTTCTCAGATGGCTTTAGGACGACCGTGTTGCCGCAGGCGATCGCGACGGGGAAGAACCACATCGGCACCATGGCGGGGAAATTGAACGGCGAGATGATCGCGGCGACTCCGACCGGCTGGCGGATCGAGTAGGAGTCGACCATCGTCGAGACGTTCTCCGAGAATCCGCCCTTGAGCAGGTGCGGGATGCCGCATGCGAACTCGACGACCTCGAGGCCGCGCTGGACCTCGCCCGCGGCGTCGGAGAGCACCTTGCCGTGCTCGGCGGTGATGATCTCGGCCAGCTCGTTCTTGCGTGCGGCCACGAGCTCGCGGAAGTTGAAGAGCACGGACGCGCGCTTGGACAGTGAGGTGGTCCGCCACGACTCGAACGCGCGGCCGGCGGCGGCCACGGCCTCGTCCACGACATCCGTGGTCGCGAAGTCGACATGTGCCCGGACGGATCCGAGGGCGGGATCGAAGACTTCTCCAGTGCGCTCAGCCGTCTCGCCATACGGCTTGCCGTCGATCCAGTGCATCACTCGTGCCGGTTCCGTCATGCATCGAGTGTGCGGCGCCACCTGGGGAAAGGGCAACTGGCAGACCGTCAGAGCGAGGTACGGCTTGTTTACACTCTGTAGCCAATACGCCGCTGCATGTGTGCTGGCCCAGAGATGCCGGGCGTGGCGGTTTACATACTGTGCAGGAGGTCCCCGTGTTGCCGACTGTCGGCCAGGTCTTGGCACTGCCCGAAGTGCGGCGTGGGCGTCCGCGCCTCGTCGCCGGCGACAGCGCGGTCGCGAACCAGGTGCGGTGGGTGCACGTGAGCGAGCTGCCGGACATCGCGCCGCTACTGCGCGGCGGGGAGCTCATCTTGACGACAGGCATCGCACTCTCGGACGACGAGCGCAGCCTGACCCGGTACGTCGACGACCTTGCGTTGGCCGCGGCGAGCGGGCTCGTCATCGAGCTCGGGCGGCGCTTCACGGCACTCCCGGACGCGCTTGTCGCGGCGGCGCGGCGGCGGAAGCTCCCGTTGGTGGTGCTCGAGCGGGAGGTGCCGTTCGTGCGCATCACCGAGGCGGTGCACAGCATCATCGTGGACGCGCAGGTCAAGCAGTTACAGGACGCCGAGACGGTGCACCGCCGGTTCACCGAACTCAGCCTGCAAGGAGCAAGTGCCGAGCGGATCGTCGCGGCCATCAGCGAGCTCACCGGCCGGCCAGTCGTCCTGGAGAACCTTGCCCACCAGGTACTGGCCTGCGTCGGCGCGGGCATTCCGGTGGACGAGCTGCTCGACGACTGGGAGGCGCGCTCCAGGTTCGTGCGGTTGACCCGGCCGACGCAGCTGGTGCCGCTGCCGGACCCGTGGCTGGTGACGGCAATCGGTGCGCGTGGCGAGCAGTGGGGACGGGTCTTCCTGCGCCTTGACGGCGACGAATCGTCACTGGACACGATCGTTCTCGAGCGTGGCGCGGGAGCGCTGGCCATGAACCGGCTGATGGAGCGTGAGCAGGCCGGCCTGGAGCGGATGGCCCACCGGACGATCATCGATGACATCCGTACCGGCAGCTCCGCGACCGACGCCGACACCGCGGCCCGGGCGGCGGCCCTTAGTGTGCCTTTGACCGGACGTCGCCTGATCGGTGCGGTTGCGAGAGTGACTCCAGCCGTGGGACCGGCCGAGCCAGACGTCCGGCTGGGAGATCTCGGCGGAGCAGTGCACCTGCCCGAGGCCTACCTGCGCGACACCGCCGAGACGATCGCCGCCGCGGTGCGAGACTCCGGAGTTCCGGCTCTGGTGGGCCCGATGGGCCGTGAGGAGGTGGCGCTCGTGTTGGCGCTGCCGCCGGGCAATCGGGACATTCAAGACACGCTCGAGCGGGTGATGCGCGACGTCCGCCACGCGATCGCGCAGGCGTTGCCGGACGTCCAGCTCTCGCTTGCGGTCGGCTCCGTCGCTAACCAGCTGACGGGGCTGCGCCGGTCGCTCGGCGAGGCACAGCAGATCGCGCTCGCCGCGCCGGGCCTGTCGGGCGACAAGCCGTACCACGAATTGTCCGACATCCACATTCGCGGGCTGCTGCACCTGCTGGGTGACGATCCGCGGCTACAGACCTTCGTGGAGCACGAGTTGGGCCCGTTGTTGATGTACGACAGCACGCACGGCACCGACCTGCTCGGCACGCTCGCGGCCTACCTGAGTCACGGGTTCAACAAATCGGCGGCCGCGGCGGTGGTCGGGATGAGCCGCCCGGCCTTCTACCAGCGGCTCCAGCGGATCCAGCGCATCCTGCCGACCGACCTCGAGTCGGTCGAGGCCTGCCTCTCGCTGTACGTAGCGGTCCTCGGGCTGGACGCCGTCCGCCGCACCCATCCGGTCACCTGATCGCCTCGATGTGGGTCGCCTGATCGTTTTCTTGGCGACGATCAGATGGCGAATACGGGGTCTGCGACGGCGTGTTGGTCACCTGATCACGTGAACGTGGTGCGTGCCCGGAACGATCAGGTGACCCGGACCCGCTTGATCTTGGTCTTGGGCCCGCGTGCTGCGTTGGTCACCTGATCGCCTCGGTTCTGTTTAGCTGGCCGGCGTCAGTCTGCGTCGGCGGTGACTCACGAGTGTGAGTGCGGTCGCACCAGCCGCGAGCCCGAGTACGGCGGCGCCCACGAGCGTCTGCGGTCCGGACCCTGTGGCGAGCGACACCGGCAGGAAGCCTGATCCGATCTCGTCGCCATCCGAACCGATAGCCGCCGACGCGTCACTGTCGCCAGCAGCGGAGTCGCCCGGTTTGTCGCGGTGCCGGCAGGCGCTCGGGTACTGGTCGCAGTACGCGACGCTGTTGCCCACCGTTTCTGACGCGAGCAGCGCGTGGACGACGGCACGGCCGAGAGCGTCGGCGCCCGCGTTGTAGATCTGGCTGAGCACATTATTCGGGAGCCCGTCGGCCGGCGTCGTCGTGGCCATCGCGAAAACGGTGTCGCCGTCACCCAGGTTGTGGATGGGCCGGATCGCCCGGGCAAGGCCGCTGTTCGCGATCATCGCCATCCGTTGCGCCTGGGTCTGGTCCAACGGTGCATCCGTCGCGACCACGGCGATCGTCGTGTTGAACGGCTCACCGGACGACTCGTCGGCCTGGCTGGCGGCGTTGGACGCGCGGCCGGCCGGGCAGTCGTTGGCGTTCGGCGGAACCAGGTTGAACTCGTTCCCGATCTCAAGGAACTCCGCGTAAGGCAGGCAGGTATCCGGGTTGACGGGCGAGCCGGCGGGGTTGAGCGCGACTATGGCGCCGACCCGGTAACCGTTCGGCAGCTCGATGCTCGCCGAACCGAGACCACGGCTCGCGCCCATTCCGGCTCCGTGCCGGCCCATCGGCACCGGATCCGTGCTGGCCGCGTCCGCGGCGAGATATCCGAACTCGGCGTCCGGACGGGCCGAGAAATCGCCGCCGCGACCGAGGTCGTACAGGATGGCCCCCGGAACGATCGGAACGACTCCGCCACCCACGGGATACCCGTGGCCATGTTCTTCGAGCCACTGCATGACGCCGGTCATCGAGTCCAGCCCGTAGGCGCTGCCACCGCTGAGGACGACGGCGTGGGCTTCGGTGACGAGACCACCTGGCGTCAACAGGTCGGTCTCCTTCGTGCCGGGCGCTCCACCCTGCTGGCTGTACCCCGTCGTTGCCCCGCCTTCGGTGAGAATGACAGTCGTCCCGGTGCGGTAGCCGTCGCCGAGCTTGGTGTGGTGGCCGACCTGGATTCCTGGCACGTCCGTGATCGTGTTGCTCAGCTGGTCGTCATCGGCCTGGGCGACCGCCGGCATGATGAGCAGTGTTCCGGCGCTCCACAGACCGGCAAGGGTCAGGGCTCGCCTGGTGCGCGATGTCCGTTGCGTCACGTCGGCCTCCAAGGCAGTGGGGACTGGTTGGAGCCGAGTCTTGATCGAAACTACAACGAAGAGCAATAGACAGACTGTAAAATTGAGAAGTCTGTTGGTTACGAATCGTAAAGTCTGCTTATTGGGTGGATGCAGCGCGAAGTGCGTCCGGTGGAGGCGCTTCCTCCAGCAGCGCCTGCAGCAGTGGCCGCTCCTCGGCGGGGACATACTCGGCGTAGTACGCGTACAGCGAGTGCCGGGCCAGCCGGGCTGCCCGCTCGCCGTCACGATCACGCACGGCTTCGAGCACCTCCGCATGGTGGTTCAGGGATGTACGCATCAGCGCCTCCCGGTCAGGGCTGTCGGCGATCTTGTGCGCGATCAGACCCAGCACGACGCCGCGGACCACGTCGCTCCACACCTGGATCAGCATGCTCCCACTGCCTCGCGCGACCGCGTCGTGGAAGGCGACGTCCGCCTCGCTGAACTCGACATAGCCGCTTTCGATCGCCTCGGCCATCCGTTTCATCGTGGCCTCCATCTCTGCGATCTGCTCGTCCGTAGCCAGCCGGGCTGCCAGCAGGTTTGCGGAGCTGTCCAGCAGCATCCGGAACTGGACGAGCTCGCCGAGTCCCACCTGGTCCGAGCGCACCAGCCTGGTGACTGTCTTGTGGAGCATCGCGGACGAGAACGGCATGATCTCCGGGCCGGCCGGATCGCCGGGACGCGAGCGGACCAGGCCGTTGCTCTCCAGAACGCGGAGCGCCTCCCGGATGGTCGAACGGCTGACGCCGAACTGCGTCATCATCGTTCGCTCGCTCGGCAACCGGTCGCCGGGCTTGAGCTGCCCCCTCAGTACGTGATCCTCGATCTGCTCGACCACGCGTTCATAGGCACGCACAGTGCGCACCCGCTCGAATTGAACCTCGCCCGCCATCCCGGCTCCCCTCCGACGATGTGGCCAACCGTACGGCGTCACGGCTGGACGACCCCTTGACCCCCGGCGGTACACGTGCCACGGTACGGCATACCAAGCGTACTGGTCCGACCAGTGAACAGGAGCCCGTTCGTGCAGGTCCGCGTCGCATGCATACCCGGCGACGGCATCGGCCCGGAGGTGATCGCCGCGGCCCTGCCGATCCTGCACGACGCGGCAGCTACACAAGGGGCGACACTGGACGTGCTCGAACTCGACTGGGGCGGTGAGCATTACCTGCGAACCGGTTCGCCGATGCCGACCGATGGCGCGGAGGTCGTCCGCGGCTGCGACGCAGTCCTGTTCGGCGCGGTCGGACGTCCTGACGTTCCCGACAACGAACTGGTCTGGGGTCTGATCATCACGCTGCGCCAGCAACTGGACCTGGCACTCAACCTCCGTCCCGTCCGCAGCTGGCCGGGCGTGACGTCGGTCGTCACATCCGCACCGGGAACCGACGTCCTCATCGTGCGGGAGAACACGGAGGGCGAGTACAGCGGGGCTGGCGGCCGGGCCCACCGGGGGCTCCAAAACGAGACCGCCATCGAGGTGGCCGTGCACACCCGGCCAGTCATCGAACGGGCCGCGCGGTACGCCTTTGATGCCGCACGTGGCCGACGCCGCCGCGTTGCCCTGGTGACCAAGTCCAACGCGATCCGGCACGCCTACACGCTGTGGGACGAGGCGGTGGACGAGGTCGCCGCCGACTACCCGGACGTCGAGTACCAGAAGGTTCTTGTCGATGCCATGGCGGCGCTGCTCGTCCAGCGGCCGAACAAGCTGGACGTCTTGCTGTGCAGCAACCTGTTCGGAGACATTCTGGCCGACCTGGCTGCAGTTCTGGCCGGCGGGCTCGGAATGGCTCCGAGCGCCAATGTCCGGCCGGGTACGTCGCCGGCGATCTTCGAGCCGGTGCACGGGTCGGCTCCCGACATCGTCGGTCAGGGCGTGGCCAACCCGGTGGCGTGCGTCCTGTCCGGCTCGATGCTGCTCGATCATGTGGGCCTGACCTCCGCCGGTGAGCTCGTCCGGTCAGCAGTCGCCACCGCATTGAGCGACCCAGCCGTGCATACACCCGATCTCGGCGGCAGTGGCACCACCGAGTCGTTAGCCGCCGCCATTCGCACCGCAGTGAATCGCGAGAGGATACCCAGATGAGACGAACCACGTACCGGTCCGCCATCGTGCTGGTGGCCGGCGCCATCGCCCTGGCCGGCTGCGGCGCCGGAAGCGGCGCGGATCCCGAAGCCGACCCGACCGGCGCCGACCCGACCGAGGGTGCAACAGAGCCGGCCGCACCGTCGACCCTGACCATCGGCTTTACGGCCGAGCCGGCCAACCTCGACTTCACGACCACCGACGGCGCAGCCATTCCGGAGGCGCTGCTAGTCAACATGTACGAGGGCCTGGTCAAGGTCGATCAGACGACGGGTGAGATCGTCCCGCTGCTTGCCGAGTCGTGGGAGGTCAGTGAGGACGGCCGGACGTACGACTTCATGCTCCGCGAGGGCGTGACGTTCAGCAACGGCGAGGAGTTCACCGCCGAGGACGTCAAGTTCAGCATCGAGCGCGTGCAATCGGAGGACTGGACGATCTCGCTGAAGTCCGGCATGGACGTCGTGGAGTCGGTCGAGGTGGTCTCGCCGACGCACGCAAGGGTCGTACTGTCCGAGCCGAGCAACATCTGGCTGTTCCGGATGACGACACGGATTGGCGCCGTGTTCGACCCCTCCGGCGTGGACGATCTCGCGAACGAGCCGATCGGCACCGGGCCCTACGTGCTCGAGGAGTGGAACCGCGGGGACTCTCTGGTGCTGACCGCGAACGAGAACTACTGGGGCGAGGCGCCGGCGATCGAGACTGTCACGCTGCGCTACTTCGGCGATCCGACCGCGGCCAACAACGCATTGCTGACCGGCGACATCGACGTGATCGGGACGGTGCAGGCCCCCGAGTCGCTCGACCAGTTCGCCGGTGACGACAACCTCCAGATCATCGAGGGGACGACGAACGGCGAAGTGACCCTCTCGTTC
The DNA here is from genome assembly GCA_030146385.1 of Jiangellaceae bacterium. GTDB lineage: Bacteria > Actinomycetota > Actinomycetes > Jiangellales > Jiangellaceae > JASLBX01. Next base: position 19,803 of record JASLBX010000284.1, read on the forward strand.
AACAACGAGTCCGGCCCGATGAGCGACATCCGGGTCCGGCAGGCGGTCAAGCACGCGATCGACCACGAGGCGCTGCTCGAAACGGCGTGGGCCGGTCGGGGCTTCCTGATCGGCAGCCACGTGCCGCCGACCGATCCTTGGTACGAGGACCTCACCGGCATGTACCCGTACGATCCGGAGCGCGCCCAGGACCTGCTGGCCGAGGCCGGGCAGGAGAACCTGACGCTGCGGTTCCGCATCGCCAACCTGCCGTACGCGGTCGCGTCGGCGCAGGTGATCGCGTCCCAGTTGGCCGAGGTGGGCATCACCGCGGAAATCGAGCCGCTGGAATTCCCGGCGCGTTGGCTGGACGAGGTGTTCACGAATGCGGACTACGACATGTCGATCGTCTCGCACGTCGAGCCGCGCGACATCGGCATCTTCGGCGACCCGGACTACTACTTCCGGTACGACAGCCAGGAGGTGCGCGACCTGCTGGACCAAGCCGACGCCGGCACTCCGGAGGAGCAGGTCGAGGCCATGAAGCAGGTCGCTCGGACGCTCGCCGAAGACGCCGCCGCGGACTGGCTGTTCCTCCAGCCAAACCTGATCGTGGCCACGGCCGACGTCCAGGGTCTGCCGGAGAACCGCGTCGGCGAGTCCTTCGACCTGACCGCAATCTCTCGCTCGTAGACAAGGGCCTATCTCGTGATCATCGGCACTTTCCGGCTTATATACACGGAAACTGCCGATGATCATGGGAATGAAGGGGTGCGAGGGAGGTGAGCTGAGCTGCTGCTTCAGCTGGCCAAGCGGACGCTCGTGTTCGGGCTCAGCCTGCTGCTGGCCTCGATCGTGGTGTTCGCCTTCATGGTCGTGCTGCCTGGCGACCCGGCCCGGGTGGCACTCGGCGTTCAGGCCACTGAAGAGGCGCTACAGGCCACCCGGGCCGAGTTCGGCCTGGACCGCCCGCTCCCCGTCCAGTACGCCGACTGGGCCGGCGGGCTGCTCCAGGGCGACTTCGGCCGGTCGTACGTCACGAGGAGCCAGATCGGGCCGCAGATCTTCGACCGGCTACAAGTCACCGCCTGGCTCGTCATTTCCGGGATGCTCGTCGCGCTGGTCGTCGCGCTGCCGCTCGGCATCCTGTCCGCCGTCCGGCACCGCAAGCTCAGCGGCATGCTGCTCTCCGGTGCGGCACAGGTAGGGATGGCGGTTCCGAGCTTCCTGGCCGGCATCCTGCTCGTCACAGTTGTGGCCGTCCAGTTCGGTTGGCTGCCCTCGGGCGGGTGGACGGTGCCGCAGGACGATCCCGTGCAGTTCCT
>JASLBX010000294.1 GCA_030146385.1 Jiangellaceae bacterium
CTGGACCGCGACGGCATCACCGACATCGCCACCACCGGCGCCCGGCTCTGCCAGAAGTACGCGGAGATCCACACTCCGGACACCGAGATCTTCTACGAGTACAGCCCCGAGTCCTACACCGGCACCGAGCTGGAGTACGCGGTCGAGGTGTGCGACGCGGTCGCTGACGTGCTGGAACCGACGCCGGACCGCAAGATGATCGTGAACCTTCCGGCGACGGTGGAGATGGCCTCGCCGAACGTTTATGCCGACTCGATCGAGTGGATGCACCGCAACCTGTCCCGGCGCGAATCGCTGATTCTGTCGCTGCACCCCCACAACGACCGTGGGACGGCGGTGGCCGCGGCCGAGCTGGGCGTCCAGGCCGGGGCGGACCGCGTCGAGGGCTGCCTGTTCGGCAACGGCGAGCGCACCGGCAACGTGTGCCTGGTGACGCTCGGGATGAACCTGTTCAGCCAGGGCATCGACCCGCAGATCGACTTCTCGGACATCGACGGGATTCGTCGGACCGTCGAGCATTGCAACCAGCTGCCGGTGGCCGAACGGCACCCGTGGGGCGGCGACCTGGTCTACACCGCGTTCTCCGGGAGCCACCAGGACGCGATCAAGAAGGGGTTCGAGGCGCTCGAGCGGGAGGCCAAGGAAGCCGGAACCGCCATCGAGGACTTCACCTGGGAAGTTCCTTACCTGCCGATCGACCCCAAGGACGTGGGACGTTCGTACGAGGCGGTCATCCGGGTCAACTCGCAGTCGGGCAAGGGCGGCGTCGCGTACATCATGAAGGCCGAGCACAACTTCGACCTGCCGCGTCGGCTGCAGATCGAGTTCTCCGGCGTGATTCAGTCCCTGACCGACGGCGAGGGTGGCGAGATCGAGCCGGACCGGATGGGCACGCTGTTCCGGGCCGAGTACCTCGACCGCGGCACGCCGCTGGCGCTCAACTCGGTGCACACGTCGTCGGCGGCGGGGGAGCGGGACGTCCTCGAGGTCGGCGTCTACGTGGACGGCTCGCGGCGGATTCTGCACGGCACCGGTGACGGGCCGATCGATGCGTTCGTCGACGCGCTGCGCGAGGTGGGCCATGAGGTGGTCGTCCTCGACTACGCCGAGCACGCCCTGTCGGCCGGCGCCGACGCTAGAGCGGCCGCGTACGTGGAGTGCTCGATCGGCGGCGAAGTGTACTGGGGTGTCGGGATCGACCCCAACATCGTGACCGCGTCGCTGCGCGCCGTTGTGAGCGCCGTCAACCGCTCCGCCACCTGAGTGCCGTTCGATCACGTTCAGTAGGCGTATGCCTGCCGTACCAGGGGCACGCGCCTGGTGGTGCGCCGACAAGCCTGCTGAACGTGGTCATTCGGTGCCGTACCACCCGCACGCGCATGGCACGGCACCTACAGGCATGCTGAACGTGATCATCCGGCAACACATTGGGGGGCGGGGATCTTGACAAGAGGCGACTTTAGCGATGGTCTAGACCGCAACCATGCGGTCTAGACCTTCTGGGCCGCGGGACCGATGAGCCGCAACCGTTCGAGGAGCAGCCATGCGCGGTCGTTTCAAGCACGTCGTCGTATCCCTCTCAGCCGGGTCGCTTATCGCGGCCTTCAACGTCCTCCCGAGTGTCCTGCCAGCCGCGGAGAGCGCGCTCGAGGTCGATCCAGCAACCGCCGAGCTGGTCGACGACATCGACGCGATCCTCGACGATCCACGCATGGACGGCAGCCAGGCCGCCGTCCAGGTGATCGACGCCGACACCGGCGAGATCATCTACGACCGGGACAGCGCCAACCGGTTGATGCCCGCCTCCAACCAGAAGTTGTTCACCGCCGCCGCGGCACTGGACATTCTCGGCCCGGACTACACGTGGTCGACGACGGCGCTGTCCGCCGCGCGCCAGGTCGGCTCGACCCTACGTGGCGACCTCTACCTGCGCGGTGGCGGCGATCCGACATTGCTCGCCGAGGACTACGCCGCCCTCGCCAAGCAGGTCGCTGACGCCGGCATCAAGGTGGTCAGCGGCGATCTCGTGGCGGACGACACGTTCTTCGACGACGTCCACCTCGGGCCGGACTGGAGCTGGGACGACGAGGCCTTCTACTACGCCGCGCCAGTCTCCTCGCTGACGGTGAGCCCGGACACCGACTACGACGCCGGGACGGTCATCGTCCGCGTCGCGCCGGGCACGGCCGCCGGCGAGCCACCTGTCGTCACCCTGACGCCGAGCAACGACTACGTCGAGGTCGTCAACAAGGCCGAGACCACAGCGGCCGGGACCGGACGATCGATCTCGATCACCAAGGAGCACGGGCTCAACCAGCTCACCATCTCCGGTCGAATCGCAACTGATGCCTCCGCGCTGAGCGTGTGGCGCGCGGTCTGGGAGCCCACCGCCCTCGCGGCCGACGTCTTCCGCAACGCACTTGCCGACGCGGGTGTGCAGGTCACCGGGGACGTCCGGTTCGGAGCCGCTCCGGCGGGCGCGCGCACCGTGGCCGAGCACACCTCGATGACGCTCGCCGAACTTCTCATCCCGTTCATGAAGCTCAGCAACAACGGCCACGCCGAGGTGCTGGTCAAGACCATCGGTCATGAGGTGTCCGGCCGCCCGACGTGGAGCTCCGGTGTGGCCGCAGTGCAAGCGAAGGTAGCCGAGTACGGCGTCGACACGGGCACGCTGGTCCAGCGCGACGGGTCGGGTCTGTCGCGGCGCAACTTCGTCCCCTCGGCCGAGGTGGCGACGCTGCTGCACGGCGTCCAGGACGAGCCCTGGTTCGACGCGTTCTACCAGTCGCTGCCGGTGGCCGGCGTGTCCGAGCGGTTCGTCGGCGGGACGCTCCGGTTCCGGATGTCCGGGACGCCCGCAGCCGGCAACGTCCACGCCAAGACCGGCAGCCTGACCGGGGCGACCGCGCTGTCCGGCTACGTGACGACGGCCGACGGGCAGGACCTGATCTTCGCGATCATCATGAACAACTACCTCAGCGCCAAGCCGAGTGATCTGGAGGACCGGATCGCCATCCGGCTCGCGTCCCACGGCGGGGAGGACGCCGAGGTGAGCACGTTCAGCCGGGTTGCGCCGCAGCGCCTGGACGTCGACGACACGCTCGCGCCGGACGGCGACGTCGAGTGCTCCTGGGTGAAGGCCTGCTAGCAACCACTCTAACGATCTTGAGACAATTTACAGCGTACGACAGTGGGGATTGTCTCAAGATCGGCAACGGGGCGCGGGGCGCGGCGGTACGGCTCGCCAGTCCGGCTTGGGTGACAATGGGGCGGTGAGCCTCTACCGCGACTCGGGTGTTGTCCTGCGCACCCAGAAGCTGGGCGAGGCCGACCGGATCATCACCCTGCTGACCCGCGAGAACGGCAAGGTCCGGGCGGTCGCCAAGGGGGTGCGCCGGACGTCGAGCCGTTTCGGCGCCCGCCTCGAGCCGTTCATGCACGTGGACCTGCAGTTCGCCACCGGGCGGACGCTCGACATCATCACCCAGGTCGAGACGATCGCTCCGTACGGTACGCACATCTGCGGCGACTACCCGCGGTACACGAGCGGGACGGCGATCCTCGAGACCGCCGACCGGCTGACCGCCGAAGAACGCGAGCCGGCCATCCAGCAGTACCACCTGCTCGTCGGCGCGCTAAGGGCGCTGGCCGAGGAGACGCACGATTCCAGCCTGGTGCTGGACGCCTACCTGCTCCGCGGCCTGGCCATCGCCGGGTTCGCTCCCAGCTTCGCCGACTGCGCGCGCTGCGGGACGACCGGCCGGCACCGGCTGTTCTCCGTGCAGAGCGGTGGCGTCGTCTGCGCGACCTGCAAATCGCCCGGGACGGTAGCGCCGTCGCCCGCGACGGTGTCCCTGCTCGCCGCCCTGCTGAGCGGGGACTGGCCGGCCGCTGACGCGAGCGAGCAACGGGCGCGGTGCGAGGCCAGCGGCATCGTGGCGGCCTTCTTGCAGTGGCATCTCGAGCGCGGACTGCGATCGCTGCCGTTCGTCGAGCGATCGTCGCCAACCGAGCGCCCGGCCAGCTCGATGGAGTGGGTGTGAGCAAACGGTACGCGCCGCCGCGGCCGCACCCCTCGGGCGTGGTGCCGCCGCCGGTGCCGCGCGAACTCATCCCACAGCACGTCGCCATCGTCATGGACGGCAACGGCCGGTGGGCCAACCAGCGCGGCCTACCGCGGACCAAGGGCCACGAAGCCGGTGAGGCCGCGCTGCTGGACGTCATCCACGGCGCGGTCGAGATGG
>JASLBX010000327.1 GCA_030146385.1 Jiangellaceae bacterium
ACGTTCAGCATGCGCATGCTGAACGTGATCGACCGGCTAACGGTTCTTGAAGAAGTCGGCGACGTCGTCGGGCAGCTCGAAGTCGCTCGGGTCGCCGTCGCCGGCGTTTCCGCCGAAGGCCGCGGGAAGCTGACCCGGCTGGGTACCCGCCTTGCGCTTCTGCTCGGCCTCGGCCAGCTGTGCCGCGCGCTTGGCCGGGTTGCCCGACCGGGCGCCGCGCTTCTTCTGCTTCTTGGGCTGCCTGCCCTTGCTCTTCTTGCCACCGCCGAAGCCTGGCATTCCGCCGGCCATGCCAGGCATGTCCGGCATTCCGCCCAGGCCCCCTAGCTTGCCCTTGGCGGCCTGGCTCATCATGTCGCGGGCGGCAAAGAACCGGTCGACGAGCTGGTTGACCTCGCTGACCTGCGTACCCGAACCGCGAGCGATGCGCAGCCGCCGCGATCCGTTGATGATCTTCGGGTTCTCGCGCTCGGCCGGGGTCATTGAGCGGATGATCGCCTGGATCCGGTCGAGCTGGCGGTCGTCGAACTCCTCGAGCGCCTCACGCATCTGGCCGGCCCCAGGAAGCATCCCGATCAGGCTCTTGAACGAGCCCATCTTCTTGATGGCCTGCATCTGGTCGAGGAAGTCGTTGAGCGTGAACTCATCGCCCTTCGCCAGCTTGCGCGCCATGTCGGCGGCCTGGTCTGCCTCGAAGGCCTTCTCGGCCTGCTCGATCAGGGTCAGCATGTCGCCGAGATCGAGAATGCGCGACGCCATCCGCTCGGGGTGGAAAGCGTCGAAGTCGGTGAGCTTCTCACCCGCCGACGCGAACATCACCTGCCGGCCGGTGACCGATGCGACCGACAGCGCGGCGCCACCGCGGGCATCGCCGTCGAGCTTAGTCAGGACGACGCCGTCGAAGCCGACGCCGTCGAGGAACGCCGAGGCGGTGTTCACGGCGTCCTGGCCGATCATCGCGTCGACGACGAAGAGCGTCTCGTCCGGCTGGACGGCGTCGCGGATGTCGCGGGCTTGCTGCATCATCTCCTCGTCGACGCCCAGCCGGCCGGCTGTGTCGACGATGACCACATCATGCAGCCGCTGCTTGGCGTGCTCGATGCTGCCGCGGGCTACCTCGACGGGGTCGCCGACGCCGTTGCCGGGCACGGGCGCCCAGACGTCCACACCTGCCTGCTCGCCGACCACCTGGAGCTGGTTCACCGCGTTCGGACGCTGCAGGTCTGCCGCGACGAGCAGGGGCGCGTTGCCGTTGTTCTTCAGCCAGAGCGCCAGCTTGCCGGCGAGGGTCGTCTTACCGGACCCCTGGAGACCCGCCAGCATGATCACCGTGGGCGGATGCTTGGCGAACCGCAGCCGGCGCGTCTCGCCACCCAGGATACGGATCAGCTCGTCATTGACGATCTTGATGACCTGCTGCGCCGGGTTGAGCGCCTGCGACACTTCGGCACCGCGGGCCCGCTCCTTGACCGCGGCGATGAAGTCCTTGACGACCGGCAGCGCGACGTCTGCCTCGAGCAACGCGACCCTGATGTCGCGTGCGGTGGCGTCGATGTCGGCTTCGGATAGCCGGCCCTTGCCGCGCAGCGTCTTGAAGGTCGCGGTGAGTCGATCGGAGAGCGTGGCGAACACGGCTAGCTCAAGTCCTTGTGGTCGGGAGGTGCGGGTCGACCTCCAAGGTTAACCGGCAGAGCCGCTCAGACGCGCATGCAACCACATGCGCTGATCACGCAAAAGTGGGGCGACACGCCGTAATGCCTGTTTGCGCAACGGCGGAACTTGGACAAAACGGCGTGTCGCCCCACTTTTGCATGATCAGCGCGGTGAGAGATCAGCGCGGTGAAGGGTCAGTGCGAGTGAGAAGCGAAGAGGTGGCGGGCGATGATCTCGCGCTGGATCTCCGACGCGCCCTCGTAGATACGCGGCGCCCGCACCTCGCGGTACAGGTGCTCCAGGACGTGCCCTCGCTCCAGTGCCCGGGCGCCACACACCTGGATGGCCACGTCGACGGCCACCTGCGCGGTCTCGGTCGCGTACAGCTTGGCCATCGCCGACAGGTGCGAGATCTCCCCCTCCCCCGAGTCGTATGCGGACGCCGCGCTGTGCACCAGCAGTCGAGCGGCCTGGAGCCGCGTCGCCACTTCGGCCAGTTGGTGTGAGACGCCCTGGAACTCACGCAGCGTCCGACCGAAGGCCTCCCGCTCACCCACGTACGACACCGCCGCGTCCAGCGCCGCCTGCGCTATCCCCACCGTGAACGCGCCCACGCTCGGCCGGAACAGATCGAACGTCCGCATCGCGACCTCCCAGCCCCCGTCCACCTCGCCAAGGACATGGGACGCCGGTACGGCCACCTCCGCGAAATGCAAGCGGCCGATCGGATGCGGCGACAGCAGATCGAGGGGCTCGCCCGTCAACCCCGGCGATTCCCGAGGGACGGCGAACGCCGTGATGCCCTTCGCCCGCGTCCCGCCGCCGGTTCGCGCGAAGACCGAGTACACGTCGGCGTCCGGGGCGTGCGAGATGTACACCTTGTCGCCGCTCAACCGGAACACGTCGCCGTCCCGCACTGCCTCCAGGGCCAACGCCGCCGCGTCCGAGCCAGCATCCGGCTCGGTGAGCGCGAGCCCCGCCACCGCCTCACCGGACGCGAGCCGCGGCAGCCACTCCGCCACCACTTCGGGACGTCCGGCGCGCAGGATCGGGTACGCGCCGAGTCCCTGCACGGCCAGCGCAGTCTCCGCCTCGGTGCAGTACCGGGCCAACCCTTCCCGCAGCAGGCACAGGTCGAGCGCCCGGATCTGGCCACCCTCGTCCACCGGCCCGAACAGCAGGCCGAGCAGCCCGTGCTCGGCGAGCGACGAGAACAGCGGCCGGTTGAGCCGCCCGGGCTCGCCGACGGCGGCAATAGGGACGAGAACCTTTGCCACCTTCTCCGCCTCGGCAAGAAGCTCGCGCTGCTCGTAGGACAGGTGTGCGTACCGGACGTCCGTCATGCCTCCACCTCCGGCAGGACCGCCACGCCGACCAGTTCCACCATGGCGTCCTCGTCGAACAGCTCCGCCACACCGAGCAGCGCGGACGCCACGTAGCGGCGACCGAAGTGCCGCCGGTAGATCTCGCCGATTTCCTTCAACGCCGACCGGTACGCGGCCATATCCGTCACGTAGATCGTCAGCGTAACCAGATCGTCGGGACGTCCGCCGGCCGCCTCCAGCGCGGTCACGACGTTGCCCGCGGCCACGTCGAACTGCTCGGCCATGGTCGTCCCGACGATCGAACCGTCCGGGCCGAGAGCCGTCTGGCCGCCCAGGTAGACCGTCCAGCCGGGGGCGGCCACGACGGCGTGCGCGTAGCCGCTCGGTGCCGCCAAGCCTGGCGCCGTCACGATCCGGTGCTCGCTCATCGGCCCGTCCACCGCGGCTTCCGACCCTCGGACCAGGCCGTATAGAACTCCGAGTGGTCCTCGCTCTTCATCAGCAGTGCCTGGGTCATCGCCTCGAGCTCGATGGCGCTGCCGAGATCCATGTCGAGCTCGCGGGTCAGCAGCACTTTGGTCGTCGAATAGGCCCACGCCGGGCCGTCAGCCAGCCTCCGCGCGAGCGCGCCGGTCGCCTCCCCGAGCTCGTCGTCGTCCACCACCTCGGTCGCCAACCCGATCGCCAGCGCGCGGTCCGCGTCGATCTTGTCGCCGAGCATGAGCAGCTCGGTTGCCCGGCCGAGCCCGACCAGCCGGGGCAGCAGGTATGCCGAGCCCATATCCGCCCCCGCCAGACCCACCTTGGTGAACAGGAAGGCGAACGTCGCCGAGCGCGCCAGAATCCGGAAGTCGCTGGCCAGCGCCAGCACCGAGCCGGCGCCCGCCGCCACCCCGTTTACACCGGCGATCACCGGCAGCGGGCATTCGCGCAGCGCCTTGGTGACCGCGCCGGTCATCCGGGTGAACTCGAGCAGCCCGGCGGCGTCCATCCGCTGCAACTCGCCGATGATCTCTTCGACGTCGCCGCCCGAGCAGAACCCGCGTCCCTCACCGGTCAGGACGACCACCCGCGCGTCGCCGCGGTGCGGCAGCTCGGCCAGCAGGTCACGCAGGTCGGCGTACACGTCGAAGGTGAGCGCGTTGAGCTTGTCCGGCCGGGAGAACGTCACTGTGGCCACGCCGGCGGATATGTCGAGGTCGAAATGCTTCCACTCGTCGGTGAACCCAGGGGACGCCCGGAACGGGCTCATGCGACAACTCCCTTCTCATCGATCGCCCGCAGCGCGCGGCGGTCGAGCTTGCCATTAGCGGTCTTGGGCAGCTCGATCACGAACCGGACGTCGCGCGGCACCTTGTACGGCGCCAGCTCCGCACGGACATGATCCCGCAGCAAGGCCTGGAGCTCAGCCGTACCAGCCTCGCGGGGTACGACGTATGCGCGCGGGCGGACCAGGCCGGCCTCGTCCAGATGGCCGACGACCGCGCACTCGACGACGGCCGGATGGCCGATCAGGCAGTGCTCGATCTCGCTCGGCGCCACCCAGATGCCACCGACCTTGAGCAGGTCGTCGGCTCGTCCCCGATACGAGAAGTACCCGTCGGGATCGCGGACGAACAGGTCCTCGGTGCGAAGCGTGTCGCCGTGGAACGTCCGCGCGGTCTTCTCCGGAGCGCGGTAGTACTCCTGCGCGACCGTCGAGCCGGTCACCTCGAGCGTCCCTATCTCGCCGTCCGGCACCGGCTCGCCGGCGTCGCTCACGACTCGCGCCGAATAGCCTGGGACGACCTCGCCGACCGTGCCGGGACGCCCGCGTCCGGGCCGGTTCGAGATGTAGATGTGGTACGCCTCGGACGAGCCGATGCCGTCCACGACCTCGACGCCGAAGGTCTCGATCCACTTGCGGTGCAACCCGGCGGGCAGCGCCTCGCCGGCCGACGTGCACAGCCGCAGGCAACTCAGGTCCTGCTCGCTCGCCGCCGGGTGCGCCACCATCGCGCTCATCATTGTCGGGACGTTCACCAGGATGGTCGGGCGGTGGCGGGCGATCAGCTCGAAGATCCGGTCGGCCGTCGTCCGCTCCGGAAACGCGATACCCGCGCCGCCGACGCCGAACGGGTACAGCGCGGTCAGGTCGCGGGCGTAGCCGAAGAACAGCTTAGGCACGGGCAGCACGACGTCGTCCGGCCCGATGTCAAGCACGCCGCAGGCATACCACTCATGACTCAGCACCGGGCTGTGCGTCGGGTGGACGCACGCCTTTGGCTCCCCGGTGCTGCCGGTGGTGAACTTCCAGATCGTCACGTCGTCGCGGGTCGTGGGCGCGGCCTCAAGCTCGTCCGGCGCGGACGTCAACAGCGCGTCGAACGACACCTCGCCCGGACGCAGGTCCTCCGCGGGCACGCCGACCACCAGAAGGGTCACGTCGTGCCCGTTGGCCGCCTCGCGGATCAGGTCCAACGTCACCCGGTCGACCACCACGACGCGGGCCTCGGTGTAGCGCAGGAAATACGCGTAGTCCTTCGGCCGCAGATACGTGTAGACCTCGGCCGTGATCGCGCCGATCTTCTGCGCGCCGTACCAGACGGCCACGAATTCCACGCCGTCGCTGAGCGCCAGCAGAACACGCTCGCCCTGCCGCAGGCCAAGCCCGCGCAGCACGTTGCCCACCCGGTTGACCAGGCCGGCAAGTTCGGCATAGGCCGTCGTCCCGTCTCCGACGATCAGCGCCGTCCG
>JASLBX010000383.1 GCA_030146385.1 Jiangellaceae bacterium
GTAGAACAGCACCGGCGTGCCGGGCAAGGCGAACATCAGGCTGTAGACCATGCGGAGTTGCCGGGGATCTCCTTCGAGCATCGGTGGCAGCCGGCGAACCAGACCCCTGCCGTAGACCTGCATGCGTTCCTCCGGTCCGAACGTCTCGAAGATCTCCTGCTGCTCCTCCTCTTCGAGCAGTTCGAGGCTCAGCTCGTCATGGTTGCGGACGAAGGTCGCCCACTGCGACTCGCGGGAGATCTCGGGACGCTTGCGCAATGCGTCGGCGAGCGGTCGAGCATCCTGGCGAGCGAGCGCGAGGAACATATTCTCTGTGGCCTCGAAGTCGAACTGCATCGTCAGCTCGTCGCCATCCATGCCGCCGAAGTAGGCCATCTGCTCCTCGTACGGCAGTCCGACCTCGCCAAGCATGATGGCATCGCCACGCCGGCGGCTGAGGAATGACCGGAGTGCGCGTTGGTACTCGTGTGGGTCGCCGAACGCCTGCTCCTCGGCTTTGCTCGCACCGAGGGTCTCGAGGAAGAACGGCACGGCGTCGATCCGGAACCCGGACAGGCCGAGCTCCATCCAGAAGCCCATGATCCGGGCAACCTCGTCGCGCACCGCCGGGTTGGCCACGTTCAGGTCCGGCTGGTGCTTGTAAAACCGGTGCAGGAAGTACTCGCCGGTTTTCTCGTCGTACTCCCAGATGCCCTCCTGCTCTCCGGGAAAGACGACCTCGGCGGACGTGTCCGGCGGCTCGTCGCTTCGCCAGACGTAGTAGTCGCGATACGGCGAGTTCTTGCTCGACCGGGCGGAACGAAACCAGGGATGCTTGTCGGACGTGTGGTTGACAACGAGGTCCGCGATCACCCGGATGCCTCGATCATTGGCCGTTCGGACAAACTCGACGAAATCGCCCAAGGTGCCAAGCCGGGGATCCACGTCGTAGAAGTCGACGATGTCGTAGCCGTCGTCGCGACCCGGTGTCGGGTAGAACGGCATCAGCCAGATGCAGGTGACGCCGAGGTCGGCAAGGTAGTCGACGCGGTGCGACAAGCCCTCAAAATCGCCCACCCCGTCACCGTTCCAGTCCATGAACGTCTCGACGTCCAGGCAGTAGACAACGGCCGATTTCCACCACAGATCGCTGGTGTCGGTAATTCTCACGCTGGCTCCCCTCAGGTTGCGACGGCCGGCAGCACGTGCTCACCGAAGTAGTCGATGAATCCGCGCTGCTGCTGGCCGACGTGGTGCAGATAGATCTCGTCGAAGCCGAGCTCGATCAGCTCGGAGATGCGCTTGATGTGAACAGCCGGGTCGCTGGCGACCAGCAGATGCTGGCGCATGTCCTCGGGCGCCACGTTCTCGCTGGCGGTGTCGAACTGTGCCGGTGTTTCGAGATTCCAGCTGAGCGTGGACGGGAAGATGTTGCTGCGCCACTGGTCGTGCGCGATCTCAAGCGCCTGTTGCTCGTCCTCATTCCAGGACAGGTGTATCTGGACGCACAACCGACCCCTCCCGCCCGCGTCGCGGTAGGCATCGATCATCTGCCGCAGGTGGTCGGTGGGCTGGTCCAGTGTGATGAACCCGTCCGCCCACTCGGCGATCGCTCCCGCCGTCTCCACACTGACTGCGGCGCCCACCAGTTCGGGCGGTTCGTCGGGAAGCGTCCAGAGCCGTGCCCGGTCCACTGCGACAAGTCCGTCGCTGCTGACTTCCTCTCCGTCAAGGAGGGCCCGGATTATCGCGGCGCACTCCTTGAGGCGGGCGTCTCTCAGTTCCTTGCGAGGCCACTTGTCGCCGGTGATGTGCTCGTTGATCGCCTCACCGCTGCCGAGCGCCATCCAGAACCGGCCAGGGAACATCGCGGAAAGCGTCGCCGCGGCCTGGGCGATGATGGCGGGGTGATAGCGCTGGCCGGGCGCAGTGACGACGCCGTACGGAAGGTTCGTCGTGGCCAGCGCGGAGCCGAGCCACGACCAGGCGAAGCCTGAGTGGCCCTGCCGCTCGCTCCACGGCGCGAAGTGATCCGAACACATCGCCTTGGTGAAGCCGGCTTGTTCGGCGTGCTGGACGTCCCTGAGCAGGTCGGCAGGATGCACTTGCTCGTGGCTGGCGTGAAATCCGATGAGGGGCACCTCGGTGAAATACCCCGCTAACGGCCGGCTACTCGGCCGGGGCACGGGTCACGCTAATAGCGTTCGGTGTTCAGTGGACGTCGGTCAGCACGCGAAGCGCTGCCTGGGCCTCGATTCGCGTGGCGGACGGTAGGGCACGCCATGCCGGGTGCTGGTCAGGTAACGCCCGCCGCAAGGTCGCGAGTCGGGATCGATCTGAGCCAGTGAAGTCTTCGCGCTCGAGGAAGGGATCGTCGATGCAAGCGAGCAGGGCGGCGGCGTCGAAGAGGTGGCGATCGGCGTCGCGAGAGTCGGTTTTGTACGCAGCCGCCTTCAAGATCAGGGCCCCGAAGGGTCGCGGCACCCCCCGGTGCGGAGCGCGACCACGGCGACCGCGCTGCCCGCGTCACGAAGCGTACGGAGCCGATGTGTGTGCATTGGCGCCAGACGCGCGGATCGCGATCAACGTCAAGATCGATGGCCTGGGATTCGCGTCCAACGGTGGCCGAGTCGGCAGCGTCGAAGGTGCCACCGGACCTCGTGCCGCCCGTGGCCCAGGCTACTGATCGGCGCAACCCGGACTGTCAAGGCTGGGCGCCGGTCCGCCACGAAGCGGCCGTTGCTTCTGGGCGCGCTGCTCGTTGTCGCGGAGCCGCGGCTCGTAGTGGGCGAAGAACACCTTCCCGACCAGGTCCCGCCTGCTCCGCACCCCGGTCTTCTCGAAGATGCTCTTGAGGTGCTGCTGGACAGTGTGGGGGGAGATGAAGAGCGCTTGGGCGACCTCGGTGGTGGAGTAGCCCTGCAGCACCCGGCGTGTCACGTCCTTCTCGCGGTCGGTCAGGCCGTACACGGACATCAGCAGCGACGAGATCCGCGCCGGGTGGGCGGGCTCGACGATGACGGCTATCCGGCGAGCCCCTGGCGACAGCAGGGCCGTTCCATGCAGAACCACCCAGGTGCCGGAGCGGCTCAGCACTCGGGCGACGGCGACCTCGCCGGGCTCGTCGGGTCGCCCCGACGACCGCGCAGCCCTGGCGGCCACGGACGCGACCGCCGACGGCAGCCGCCCGTCGGGCCAGTCACCGTCGGGCAGGTCTGCAAGCCACCCTTTCACGCCCGCTGTCAACGACTCGACGTGCATGTGCTGGTCCAGCACGAGCAAGCCGGGCGTGGCAGTGCCATCGGGGTCGACCGCCTCTCCCATGAGCAGCGCGCGGCGGGCAGCCTCGGCGAGACACGGCGTCACGGCCTGGAGGAAGGCCTTGTCCGCCGCGTCGAACGTCGGCTTCCCCGGCTCTCGGTAGAGCCCCACGGCTCCCCAGACGTCGCCGGAGCGGGTCCGGAGGGCGGCGATCATCTCCTGATCGCCGCCAAGCTTGATGTTCTCCTGCCAGCGCGGCGTACCGGTCGGGTCGCCACCTGTCACCTCGTGCAACGTCGAGATTCCCGGTCCTGACCTGGCGATGTCAGCGAGCTTGTGGACGTCGTCGCCGAGGTATTCGTGCTCGAGCCACGCCGGTGGCAGTTCGGGGATGCCCTCGTCGAAGTGGCTGGTGATGAGCAGGGATGCCGGATCGAGGGTGTACCAGCAGGGCGCCCAATAGTGCGGGACGGCGGAGGAGAGCGGCTCTCTGCACTCGCGCCACAGGCTCACGAGGTCGAGACCCCGTGCGGCCAGGCGGCGCATCTTGTCGCCTGCACGCTGCCTCGCGTCCGTGTGCATGGGCCGAATCTACGCCCGACCGTCGTACGGCGGGATACCACTTTGCTGGGATGGTCAGCCACATTCTCGCCTCTTAGCGTGGGTGCTCCGACCAGTGCGACCGAGAAAAGGGGGAGCGATGGCAACGATTCTGATGGCCGGCGACGGTGAGGCCTACGGCAGCCCGGAGCTACGGAGGGACCGGTTCATGCTCGACGGCACTCGGGCCCAGGGTCGAATCTCTGTCGTCGAGCACACGGTGGCACCCCACGTTCTCGCGGGACCACTGCACCTCCACACCCGGGAGGACGAGTACAGCCTCGTCCTCGAGGGGACCATGGGGGCGTTGCTTGGCGAGGAGGAGGTTCTCGCTGGCCCCGGGGACTTCGTGTCGAAGCCTCGTGGGCAGTGGCACACGTTCTGGAACGCCGGCGACTCGACATTGCGGATCCTGGAGATCATCACGCCGTCCGGCCTCGAGGACTTGTTCAAGGTGCTCGGCAAAGCCGGTGACAAGTACGACCCGGAGCAGCTCCCTGCTCTGGCCGCGGGCTATGGGTGCCATGTGGACTTCGAGGGCACGGCCGCGCTCGCCGAGCGGCTGGGTCTGAGGTTCTGATGCGCGTCTCGGCACGGTCGCCGGAGGACCTCGAGATGCTCCTCGAAGACGCGTTCGTGCTCCGCGACAAACACGCACTGGCCGACCTCTTCGAAACAGGGGCCGTCGTGGCCGCCGCGAACGGCGAGCACCAGGTGGCCGAGCTAGGTGACGCGATCTGGGAGCTCGGATACTGCTCCGACCCGTGGCGCATCATCCAGTCCGGAGCCACCGCACTCATCGTCGGAACCGGCACCATCAACGTGCTACACCGTGGAACCGACGGCTCCTGGCGCTACGTGATCTGCCTGTTCGACAGCCAGACCAAGGCAGGACGCGATGACACGTAGACAATTTCTGCTCGTCGCACCGATCGTGCCCGCACTCTTCGGCTCGGTCATGATGCTCGCTCCCCAGCTGATGCTCGAGAACAGCCTCACCCAGCCGCCCGACGAAGCGACGTCCACCGTTGCGCGTTGGATCGGTTCGCGGTCTTCGCCGTCGCCTGGATGACGTTCTTCGCCCGCCGCGACGACGGATCACCCGCCTTGCGAGCCGTCTTTACCGGCAACGTCGTCTTCCATGTCCTGGACTTCCTCATGGACGTCTACGGCTACGCGATCGGCGTCATGTCGGCGTCCGGACTCGTGAGTGGCGTCGTGCC
>JASLBX010000401.1 GCA_030146385.1 Jiangellaceae bacterium
GGCCATCGATCCCAAGCCGCTCGCCGGGGATCCTGGGTTCGAGTTGCTTCCCGCAATCTGGAACAGATGGGACGACGTCCTGGCGTCCTGTGATGTCGCCCGCGCGGTGTGGCGCCGGTTCGATCTGATGACGGAGGTGCTGGGCTTGGACCGGCAGCGGGCGCAGCGATGGACGCTTGGCCGCGTCCTGCAGGATGCGCTGTGGAACGTCGCCGACGGTGAGCGGGTCTTCGACCCGGCCCGGGAGGTCATAGCCAGGGCCCTACTCCCCGGACCGCGCCAGCCGTAGGGCGGCACCCGGTGGGCGGCTGTGGCCTCGTCGTTGGCTTGCAATGGACACCAATAAGAAGCGGCTAGGGTGCGGAGCCATGGCCGCATCCATTCGCCGCAAGATCGTGTACGCCATTGCCACGAACGACCGGGTCGAATCCCTCGCCCATGCGGTGCCCTTGATCGAGCGGCGCGCCTACCGGGCCTCGAAGCGCTACGTCGCCGGCTGGACACTGGACGAAGCCATGACCACGATCGACCGGCTGCATCGGACGGGCTTCGGCGTCAGCCTCGACATGTTCGGCGAGGGCTCGCCGAACGAAGCAGGCATCCGCCGGGTGATCGCCAGCTATCGCGACGCGGCCACCCGCCTGGCCTCGACCGGTGTGGACGCGTACCTCGAGATCGTCCCGTCCCATCTGGGCCTCGATCTCGGGGTGGACAAGTGCCGCGCTTACGTCGAGGAGCTAATTGGCCTGCTTCCCGCCGGTGCACGACTCGAGATCAGCGCGGAGGAGAGCTGGCGGACGTCCGGAATCATGGAGCTGACGCACGCACTGGCCGAGGCCGGCGCGCCGGTCGTCGCGACGTTGCAGGCCAACCTCCGGCGCAGCGAATCCGACGCGGACCGTCTCATGGCGGCTGGAGTCCCGATCCGGCTGGTCAAGGGCGCCTATCTCGAACCCGAGGACGTCGCATACCCGTGGGGGGACGAAACCGACCTGGCCTACGTCCGGCTCGCACACGCGGTGCACGCCGGCGGTGAGTTGATCCTGGCGACGCACGACCCGGTGCTCCGCGAGGCGCTGCTCAGCACACTGGACGGCGTCGCCATCGAGATGCTGCTCGGCGTCCGCGAGGACGACGCAACCGATCTCGTCCGCCGCGGCATCCCCGTGCGGATCTACACGCCCTACGGCGACCAGTGGTTCCGGTACTGGATGCGGCGGGTCGCCGAAGCGCAGGGGCACTAGGTGGGCGCTGCTGCCCGTGTTCTGGGAGTCGACGCCTGTAGGGCCGGCTGGGTCGGCATTGCACCGGGCGCGGGCCGGGCCTACGCCGCGGCCGAGATCGGCACGCTGATCGAACTTGCCGAGCGGGACGGACAACTGGACGTCGTGGCCATCGACATTCCGATCGGCCTGCCCGATCGCGGACGCCGGGCGGCGGACCTGCTTGCGAGAAGGCGCGTCGGGCCGCGGTGGTCGTCCGTCTTCATGACGCCGGTACGGGAAGCGCTGCTGGCTCCCGATCACGCGGCAGCAGTGCGTATCAACCGGGCGCTTACGGGCGAGGGCGTCTCTGTGCAGGCGTATGGGTTGCGGCGGAAGCTGCTCGCCGTCGATACCTGGGTCCGGCGGTCCGACCGCAGAGTCATTGAGGTCCACCCGGAGGTCTCGTTCGCTCAGTTGGCCGGCGAACCGCTGCGAGCGTCCAAGAAAACGTGGACCGGCGTCGAGCAGCGGCGTGAGTTGCTCGCGTCGGCCGGCATACGGTTGGCGGGCTCCCTCGGCCTCGAACGAGTCGACGCCGGTCTCGATGACGTCCTGGACGCCGCTGCGGCCGCTTGGACGGCCGGCCGTTTCGCTGGTGGCCAAGCGATCGCGCTACCGGACCCGCCGGAAGTCTTCTCCGACGGACTGCCAGCAGCCATCTGGGCCTGAACTGCCCATCCGCCTGGCGCTTTCCGGCGGCTTACCTCTTGTTCCGCCCCAACCCTTTCGCGGCTTACCTGCAGGACGAGACGGGGCGGCTCCCTGGAAAGGGATGGAGAAACACACCGAAGACGACGGATACTGGCCGCTATGTCGGCCGGACCCACATCGCTCGTAGACATCGCCTGTGACGAGTCCGGCTCTGAGGGCGAGAAGCTCGTCGGCGGCAACACCGAGGTGTTCGCGCACGCGAGCGTCGCGATCGACCTGGACGAGGCCCGCGCGTGCGTGGCCGAGCTCCGCCGGCGCATCAGGTCGCCGGCCGTCGAGTACAAGGCCAACCATCTGCTGCGTGAGAAACACCGCGCCGCCCTCATCTGGCTGCTGGGCAAGTCTGGTCCGATCTACGGACGGGCGCGGGTCTATCTCGTAGAGAAGACCTTCCTGCTCGTGCGTTCTCTCGTCCATCAAACAGCAGGCGCAACCAATGGACAGGCATCGCGGCAGGCTCTCGTCCTGCATCGGGACGCGCCCGCCAAGGTCGGACTCGCCAATTGGCAGGCGTTCCTCGAGTCATCCAATCAGCTGTTGTGGGCCAGGAACGGCGACTTTCCGCGATCGACCCAAGCGGCGTACACCCATCTGCTCGACCGCATGCGTCGCTCCGCGGCAGGCGCCCCGGCCGGTGACGTCCTCGACCTCATCTGGGTCGCTCGGGCCGCCGTCCTGACGGGCGGTTCCGGGCGGGACACAAGCACACCCGCCCTCGATCCCCTGCTTCCAGCACTCGCACGTGCCGTCGAGTCCTGGGCGGAGGGCGGCCAGAGCGTCACGATCGTTCACGATGAACAGTCGACGATCACTCACAGGTTGATCAACCGGCTCAGGGGAACGTGGCCGGCTCTCACCAGCATCCAGCTCGTCGATTCCATGGACGACGCGCGCGTCCAGGTGGCCGACTTCCTCGCCGGCGTCGCACGGCGTATCGCCGAGGACGCCCTGACCGGTGCGGCCGACGCGGAACTCACCGCACTGCTGCGTCCCTACGTCGATCCACAGTCGGTCTGGGGCGACGGCGACAGCTGGGCGGCACTAGAGCCGCGGGACCACAGCGAGTAGCAGGTCCCGTACCCGGCCAACGTTCTGCTCGAACATGGCGAACACCTGTTCCTGGGTGACCGCTTCGATGCCCGGCTCTTCATCGAGGCCTGTGTCGTAGTCGGTCACCAGCGCCACGCCGGCGAACGGCAGCTCCGCCTCCCGGGCAAGCTGCGCCTCGGGGCACTGCGTCATGTTGATCACGTGCCAACCTGCCTGCCGGAAGGACGCCGACTCGGCGCGAGTCGAGAACCGAGGACCGTTCACTACGACCACAGTCCCTCCGTCATGGACGGCGATGCCCTGCTCATGGGCCACGTCGACGAGGAGAGCACGCAGGTCCGCGTCGTACGGGTCCGCGAACTCCGCATGCTGCGGGCCGCTCGTCGCGAAGCTGTCGTAGAAGGTCGATTCCCGTCCCCATGTGCGGTCGACGAGTTGGTCGACCACGACGAAGTCGCCCGGCTTGATCTCGCGCTTGAGCGATCCAGCGGCGAATGGCGACAGCAGCGCCCGGACGCCCAACTGCCGCATAACATCGATGTTCGCCCGGTAGTTGATCCGGTGCGGCGGATATTCGTGGTGCAGGCCGTGGCGCGGCAGGAACGCGACCCGCTCACCGCCGATCGACCCGATCGTGACGGGTGCCGACGGCGGACCCCACGCGGTATCCATGTCCATGCTCTCGACATCGTCGAGAAACGCGTAGAAGCCCGAGCCCCCGAACACACCGACGTCGGCGGCCGTCATCGCGGGCTCCGTACCGACGAGGACGTGTCGAGGAAGATCCAGATGTCCGGCGGCATGTCCGACCGACCGGGCACCGGCCGAGGTTCCTCAATCCAGTCCGACCCCACCGCGTCCGAGGCAACACGCCGCCAGAACCGCCCAGCGCCGGGGTTGGCCTCCTGAAACGCGATGCCCCACCGTCCCGGTTGCTGCCGCAGCAGCTCCAGCGCCGCCCGGTGGCCGACGCCCTTGCGGCGAAGCGCCCGGACGATGAAGAACGCGGTGATGGAAGTCGCCGATCCGTCGAGGGGCCGCGTGAGCGCGAAGCCAGCGAGCGCGTCATCGAAGTGAATGAGATAGCTGCGCCGCTCCGGATCGGAGAAGAACAGGGGCAGCCACGGGATCTCGAACGAACCGTCGGAGTTGGGCAGCGTCCCCCGGAACTCCGACAGATCGTGTCGCTCCAGCTGAGCCAGTCGTTCGATGGCCACCCGACTCTCTGCTCCTACGTGCCGAACTGTCACCTGCTCCCGACTTGCGATCGCGTCCACTCCAACATTCTCCCCCGCAAGGACATCCTGTTTGATCGCGGATGCTCCCGGGTAGTCACCGGCCCTGGTATGAAGGCGGCAGCCGATCAGCTGAGCTAGGGGCAGCCAGTTGATCCACTCGGCGATAGCTAGCCCCGCTGAGGGCCGGCTTCGATGCCCGGCCGCAGGTGGATGCCGCCGTACAGCCGCGACTTCTACCTGGGCATGCCGGGGTGCCTGGACGGCGCTAGGCTCGGGATGCCGCAGCGTATGACCTTGCTAGAACGGTGGCGTTTCGTCGGAGTCGTAGATCGGGCTTGGTTCTGGGTCATCGTCTGGCTTGTTGTCTGGTACGCGGGTCGGTGGCGGTGGCAGGATCGGGCGGTGGCCGTCGCAGCTTCCGTCGCACGGCTCGTCGCAGCCACAGTCGATCGGCCGACTGGCGTATTCGTACCTGCCCGCGGGCACGTCCCAGTGGTTGTCCGGGTCCGGGTACGGCTCGGGCAACGTGGTGATGATCGGTGGCGGCCGGGACTGGTACCGGTGGCCTAATGGGCTGGTCCACACGGTTAGTCCGGGTTCGGGCCGGGTGGTGGCCCAGCCGCCCTCGTCCTTGAGCCGGTGGTCGTGCCGGCATGGCGGGGACAGATTGGCCCCGACGGTCGGCCCGGCCTCGGCGAATCCGACCCTGTGGTCCTGATCGGCCGTACGAGCTGGTGCCCGGCAGGACGGGTGGGGGCATTGGCGGTCGCGTTGTTGCACCCAGCGGCGCAGTGCCGAGCCGGGAGTGCGGCGGTGCGCGTCGCGGGCGTCGGTGTCCGGGTCGCGCGGTGCCTGTTCGGCGTGCCTGGCCAGCTCGGTCAGCACTGGCGCCCAGGGACCGTGCGTGGGTTGGCGTGCGGCGATTTGGCCGAGCTCGGCGATTGGGACGGCGACCTCGACGATGCCGCCACGCCGAGCATCCCGCAGTACCCGCTGGCCGCTGCGCGACTGTAGTCGAGCCCGCAGCAGCCCGCTCGTAATGGCGCGGCCATCGGGACCGCACAGCACGTATCTCCATTCGGCCGAGCCCATGGCGGCCACCAGTTCGCGGGCTTGCGCCGCGGGGATCGGGCCCCACGGCGGGATCTCGCCGGGGTGCTCGTTC
>JASLBX010000446.1 GCA_030146385.1 Jiangellaceae bacterium
GTTCTCGGTGGACGCGGGGGAGTTGCGCGCGCTCGCTGCCGGCTGGCGACCGGTGGCCGGCGAGCACGGTGGCGGTACCTGGGCGGTCGCTGTCGGGCTGGCCGGCGAGCCTGCTGGGCCAGAGGGGCCGGCTGCCGACGGCGCTGCGCCGGTCGAGCCGATTCGCACGAGGGACCGGGCACGGACCTCGGTGGGGCGGGCGTTGGGCCGGACGCTCGGAGCGATGCGCCGCCTCGGCCGGCCGCGACGGTGATCTGCCACCCTTCGGCGATGTGTCTGCCTGCGCTGGTGCGTGCTAGCCTTTCGTGTTGACCGACTCGCCCGGCGCTGCCGGTATCCGGCCGGGCCAGGCGAGGCGCAAGTGGAGACTCTCCCACCCGCATCGACCAGTTCAAAAGGTCGTCGGGTCATGGTCGTGGCCGCTGTTCGCGGCGGCTTAGCCGGTCCCGGGTCCCTGTCCCGGGCGGCCGCGATCGGGCGAATCTCCGCGTGCGCAAACCCATTAGAACCACGCCAGGAGGTAGGCATCAGCGTCGAGCCCCGCATCAACGACCGGATTCGGGTTTCCGAGGTCCGGCTCGTCGGTCCCAACGGTGAGCAGGTCGGCATCGTCCGCATCGAGGACGCGCTGCGACTCGCCCAAGAGGCCGATCTCGATCTAGTCGAGGTGGCCCCGTCGGCCCGTCCGCCGGTGGCCAAGCTCATGGACTACGGCAAGTTCAAGTACGAGTCCGCCATGAAGGCGCGTGAGGCTCGACGGAATCAGTCGCACGTCCTGATCAAGGAGCAGAAGCTCCGTCCGAAGATCGACACCCACGACTACGAGACCAAGAAGCGCAACGTTGAGCGGTTCTTGGCCGAGGGCGACAAGGTCAAGGTCACGATCATGTTCCGGGGCCGGGAGCAGTCGCGTCCCGAGCTCGGCCTGCGGCTGTTGCAGCGGCTGGCCGACGACGTCCAGGAGCTGGGCTTCGTCGAGTCGGCGCCGAAGCAGGACGGCCGAAACATGATCATGGTGCTGGGACCACATAAGAAGAAGGCCGACGCGAAGGCCGACCGCGAGGCGGCCAAGAAGCGCCGGGCCGCCGAACGCGAGGCCCTTGCGCAACAGGAGAAGAGCGAGCGTGCGGCGGGGCGGGCTGCCGCCGAGGCGGAACGGGCAGCCAAGCGGACTGCCGAGAACGCCTGAGCACGAAGCAACGGAAACGGAGATAACGGCAGCCATGCCAAAGATGAAGACCCACAGCGGGATCAAGAAGCGGATCAAGATCACCGGCCGCGGCAAGTTGCTGCGGCAGAAGGCGAACCGCCGACACAACTTCGAGTACAAGCCGTCGACCCGGACCCGGCGCCTCGCTGGCACCACCGAGGTGTCCGACGCGGACAACAAGCGGGTCCGCAAGCTGCTCGGTAAGTAACCCGACTTTTCTCTCGGGTCGGTCTGGCCGAGCCAGGCCGTGTCCCGAGCACGCACCGAACCAAGGAGTACCAGTGGCACGCGTCAAGCGGGCAGTCAACGCTCAGAAGAAGCGCCGTGAGGTTCTGGACCAGGCCAGCGGCTACCGGGGTCAGCGTTCCCGGCTCTACCGGAAGGCTAAGGAGCAGGTAACCCACTCCCTCGTCTACTCGTACCGGGACCGCAAGCAGCGCAAGGGAGACTTCCGGCAGCTGTGGATCACCCGGATCAACGCGGCGGCGCGGGCCAACGGCCTGACGTACAACCGCTTCATCCAGGGCCTCCGGCTCGCCGAGGTCGAGGTCGACCGCAAGATCCTCGCCGACCTGGCTGTCAACGACCCGGCCGCGTTCTCGGCACTGGTCGAAACCGCGCGCCGGGCCCTACCGGCCGACCGCAACGCTCCGGTTTCGTGACCCCACGACCCGCCCCCAAGTTGGTCACCTGATCGCCGTTAGGTCACCTGATCGTCAACGAGAAAGCGATCAGGTGACCTAAATCCGGTGCGAGACGGCCTGTTGGTCACCTAATCAAGTCTCACGATGTGGACCGCTAACGATCAGGTGACCTAAGGGCCGGATGACCTGCGGCGACGCGCGGATTGGTCATCTGATCCACTTACGCCGCACTGCTGGGGAGGCCGATATGACGATGCTGACTCAGCGGTCTGCCCGTGTCCGGGACGCTCGCAAGCTGACCCGGCGCCAGGGCCGGGCGAAGGCGGGCCTGTTCCTCGCCGAAGGCCCACAGGCCGTCCGCGAAGCCCTTGCCGAAGCCGCCGGAGATCGGCCCGGGCTGATCGTCGAACTGTTCGCCAGCCCGTCGGCCGCCGTCCGCCACGCCGATCTCGTCGACGCCACCTTCGAGCAGGGGATCCCGGTCCACCACGCCGACGAGCAAGCGTTCGCGGCGCTATCCGAAACGGTCACGCCGCAGGGCCTGGTGGCCGTCTGCCGACTGGTGGCCGTCCCGCTCGACCTGGCGCTAGCGGACGCGTCCCGCCTGGTCGCGATCCTTGCCGAAGCCCAGGATCCCGGCAACGCCGGCACCGTCATCCGGTGCGCCGACGCCGCAGGAGCCGACGCGATCGTCCTCACTCACGGGTCGGTCGACCCGCACGGCGGGAAGTGCGTCCGAGCGTCCGCCGGAAGCCTGTTCCATCTGCCGATCTCCGCCGACGCCGAGCTTGACACGGCAATCCGCACAGCTCGCGAACGCGCCGGCCTGACCGTCCTGGCCGCCGACGGCTCGGGGCAACGCGACCTGAACGACGCCGAAGCGGCTGGCCTCCTGGCCCGCCCGACAGCGTGGCTGTTCGGTAACGAGGCACGCGGGTTGCCTGCCGACATCCGCCAGCTCGCGGACGATGTGGTGCGGGTTCCGATCTACGGCCGTGCTGAAAGCCTCAACCTGGCAACCGCGGCGGCGGTGTGCCTGTACGCGTCCGCACGGGCTCAGCAGGGGCAGGTTCGATGACCACACAGATCCGATCGAGCCGTAAACTCGCCGGTGGCCCAGGTTTACGCCGCCGCCGGGCAGCGGCGACGACACATAGATGAGCGAGGAAGATGTCCGCGCCCAACGAGCAGTATGACCCGGTTGAAGTGACCCCGCTACATGCCGACGAGGTCGCGCGGATGCGCGATGAAGCA
>JASLBX010000458.1 GCA_030146385.1 Jiangellaceae bacterium
GGTGCGTCGCGCCGCCCGGACCTGGACGCCGTGCAGTGCACGGCTCATCGAGTCGAAGCCCCCGACAAGCGCGGTGTCGATCTCACCTGTCTGGATCATCGTCGCGGCGAAGCCGACGGCGCTCATGCTGGCCAGGCAGACATCGTTGAGCGTGACCGCGGGGACGGTGAGGGGCAGGCCCCCGCGGACCGCCGCGACCCGGGCCGGGTTCTGGCCGTTGCCGGCCTGGAGCACGTTGCCAAGCAGCACCCGGTCCGGGATCTGGCCGCCGGCCAGCTCCACGGCGCGGGCCACGACCGTGGCCCCGAGATTCGGCGCGGTGACGTCCTTGAGAGCCCCGCTGAATCGCCCGACCGGCGTGCGCGCGGCCGAGACCAGGACAGGGGTGGTTGCGCCGACGGCCTTCACTTGCCCTCACCCACCGGCAGGGCGAACGTATAGCAGACGGCGGTGCCTTCCAGGGCCACGGTGCCGTCGTCGCGGGTGACGGTCGTACGGATCTTGGTGATGGGCTTGTCCGGGCGCGCCTCGGTGACCTCCACGCGACCGGTGATGATGTCGCCGGGCCGGACCGGCGCCTTGAAGTCCCAGTTGACGTTGAGGAACACCGTTCCCGGGCCGGGCAGCTCTTCCGCGACGACGGCGTTGAGTAACCCCGTCGTGACACCGCCCTGCACGATGATGCCGCCGAACCGGCTCTTGCGGGCGAGCTCCTCGTCGTAATGCAGCGGGTTGCGATCGCCCGTCATCTCGGTGAACAGCTCGATGTCGTGCGCCGTCACCTTCCGCGAGCGCCGCGCGACGTCTCCAACGCTCATGCCATATCCCCTTTGCTGATCGAACTTATCCCGTGATCACGGGAAGGTTGCGGGAAGGCCGCAGCGGGATGCTGCGTGCCATGTCCAAACCGAACCCCGGCTCCGTCACGGGCGACCGCGCCTTCCACCTGAGCAGCACGGTGGCACTGAGTGCCGGCTTGTCCGCGGGCATCGTCCTGACATCCTGGGACGCGGCCACGAGGCTCGGCGTGCCCTCGTGGTGGCCGTGGCTCCTCACCGGGCTCCAGGTGACGGCGCTGTGGTCGGCCGGGACGAAACGCGACGGGGGCTGGCTGCTCGGTGCCGCAGTACAGCCGCCCTGGATTGCGAGAGGGGCGGGGCAAGCAACTGGCCGGCCCTGCAGCCCTGCTTCGTGGGCGCGCGGCGACTCCCGCCGTGCTGCCCCGGTGAGTCGCGCTCATGAGCCGGCCGCGGCGCTGAGCGGCCGGCTCGGCGACTCCGCCCACGCGGCGTCCTGCGCCTTGCTGCGGCACCGCTCGGCATCGAGCGGCTGCCCGGCCTGCCCGAACAGCACAGCGGCCTGCCGAAGCAGTCGGACCCCTTCGGCCGGGTTGTCCGCAGCGCGGGCCAGGTGAGCACGAGCCTCCAGGAGGGCGGCCTGCCACGCGGTCCCTTCCCAGAGCTGGGATGAACGCTTGGCCCTGGCAAGGTACTCCCGAGCTTCGTCAAGTTCGCCCACGTCAGCGCATGCGATGGCCGCGGGAATTGCGAACATGATGTCGCAGAACATGCACGTGTCCTCTGCGCTCACGGCGTCGGCAGCCTCCTCGACAGCCGCGCGCGCGGCCTGCGGGTCGGAAGCGGCAACGATCATGGTCCCGAAGATCCGATGAACCAGGTGAAGGGACAGCATCGACCAGCGCGCTTTCGGCAGCGCCTGGCGCAGCAGCTGGTTCGCCTCCGCGCGATCGCCCTGCAAGATTCTCAGCTCGGCGAGCCGCTGCAACAAGCTCGCCTCGCCCGCGGCGGCGCCCAGTTCCCGGTAGAGATCCGCTGCCTCCTGGAGTTCACGCTCGGCATCGCCCAGATGACCGGCGAGCAAGGCGGCCTCCCCCAGGAGAGCCGTCGCGAACGCCTCCGCCCGCAGCACGCCGGACCGCCTGGCGGTCTCCCGCAGCGACAGCGCCATTGTGCGCACCTCCGAGTACGGAGTCATTCCGTACAGGAGATACTCCGCGACACAGAGGTACGGCTCGTACAGGGTTCTGGCCAGCGCCGGGTCGTCGTGCGCCCGGCGCAGCTCGAGCCGCAGTCGAGAGAACAGCTCGCCGCGGTGGTGGGCGATGAGTGCCTGTAAGGCCAGCAGATCCAGCCGCTGCCAGGTGTCGCCTTCCGGCTGGACCAGGCCACCGACCTGGTCGGACGCCTGCCACGCCGCCTCCACGTCACCGCTCAGGTAGGCGACGGTTCCCTTGGCGAGCAGAATCGCAACGTCGGCCGGCCCGCCGGTCGGCTCCAGCCCCTCCAGTACGGTCGCGGCGGTGTCCAGGTCGCCTTCCATCACCGCCGCCCGACACATGCGAGCGCGCAGCAGCGGTTTGTCCTCCTCGGCCGCGACCACCAACGCGGCCCGGAAGGCATCGACGGTCGCACGGTCCCCGCGGGCGGCCATCAAGCTCGCCTGGAGGGCGAGCAACCGCACGTGGTCCTCGCCGCGTGCGTGCTCACGCACTGCGTCCACCAGCGCCAGCGCGTCGCTGTACGCGCCGATGGCCGCCTCTGTCGCCACGGCTTGCACGACGTACGGGACGGCCTCGGTGGGCCGGCCGGCCGCGATGAGGTGGTGAGCGACGCGCGCACGCGGAGCTCCTATCGCGCCGAGGCGCTCCGCCGCCTGACGGTGGAACTCGCGCTGCCTGGCGAGCGGGACGTCCTCGAGCAGAGCGTCGCGGATGAGCGCGTGCCGAAACTGATAGCCCGAGCCGGTATGCACGACCACGAGCGCGGCCAGCGCCGCATCGAGAGCGGCGTAGGCCTCCGGCTCCGGCAGCCCGGTCAGGACGACGAACTGGTCCGTGTCGAAGGTCATGCCGATCACCGCGACCTGCTGGAGCGCCTCACGGGTCTTGACCGCCAGCCTGGCCAGGCCGAGCGTACCGAGGCTCGTGGCCGGGCCGCTGCCCGCTGATCGGGCCATCTCGACGGCGGCGAACGGCAGCCCGGCGGACATCTCCCAGATGTGCTCCACCAGCTCAGCTGTCAGATCGGGCTGTCGGGCCAAGACGAGCTCTTCCGTGCCGCGCCGATCCAGCGGGTGCAGCGGAAGGTCGTATGCCAGGTTTCGGCGGAGCAGGCTCGTCCTGACCTGTTCGATGCGCC
>JASLBX010000464.1 GCA_030146385.1 Jiangellaceae bacterium
GCGCACCCGCTTCGATCGACCGACCTCCTCGACCTCGACCAGGCCACCCTGCTCCAGCCGTCGCACCTCCCGCGTCACCGTCGGGTAGGCACCACCCGTTCGCTCGGCAATCTCGTCCATCGCGCGCCACCTCTCCGGGTCCGAGGCAAGCAGCGCCAGCAGGTCACCGACCAGTCGCGATCGCAAGATCGGTAACAGCGGCGGCTCGGGAGGACGCACACCACGAGAATTGCTCATTACATGAGCGATGTCAATCACTTAATGAGCAAAAGGGAGGAGTCGGCGAGGGGACTCGAACCCCTAACCGCCCGATCGTGTCATGACCAAGCCCACAGAGCCGCAGTCGCCCTCCCTCCGAAAATGCCCGGTGCCGTACCGCTCGCGCGGCGTGCAGGCCTGGCGGAGCTGGAACCCACACCACGCGGCCCACGCCGTCGCCGGTGGTATCGACGTCGAGTTCCGCACCCTTGGCGCGGGCCGACGCGGCGCACGGTATGCGCGGACAGGATGAGCTCGGCGGCGAGCTGGCGTGACGAGCCCGCGGGCCAGCAGCAAGGCGACAGATCAAGAGTTTCGGCGACATCACGGCAGAGCGTCATCCATCGTCTCGCCAAGGCGGATGACAACTGATTGTGCGCTGCTGGATTCACGGTGTCGGTTGTCGGTATGAAGCCGGGCACGTGCGGTTGTGGTAACACTTGGCCATGGCGACACCCTTGAACGGAGCTGCGCTCGAGCTCATCGACGAGCTGCGCGATGCGTGGACCAGCGATCCTCGACGTGCCGCAGTGATCATCAGCGAGCTGCAGAACGCACTGCGCGGCGATCTCCCAGAGCGCGGGTGGGCAATTGTCCGCCGGGAGCGGCTCCAGCGCGAGCACAAGGAGCTCGAGCAGAGGGAGTTCGAGGAACGTGAAGCCGGCGACGCGGATGTTGCTGGCCACGATGCACATGTGGCAGATCGCTGACGCTGTCGGTCTCGCGTGACGCGCTCCTCTCGCCCGGACAACCAGTTGCGGCGGTTCACCGTCGGCGCGGCGGCCGGTGCGGACCCAAGCACCGAGGACGACTGCGTGCTGTGGACCGTGGTACTCGACGCCAGCAAGGACACCTCATGCCTGCTGCTGTTCGAGGCACGCGACCTCGCCGAGATAGCCCGCGCCAGCGAGCTCTCCACACGTGCCGTTCGGCTTCCACGGCGCCTACCTTTGCGCCGACAGCACCGACTAGTGCAGGCTCTTGGCGTGCCCGGTTTTGGCCGGCTTGGTGTCTGCTGAGAGGAGCGATTGTGACGAGGCCATCCACGAAGGTTGTCGCTGGCGTCGCCGTCGCCGCTCTGGCCGCCGCAGCGGTCGCCGCGGTTGTCGACTATCGGCGAGGGCAGAGACTCGACCCCGACCAACGTGTCTCCTTGAATGAGCTCGACGCCCGCCTTGAGATGGCCGAAGGGCGCGGCGGCAGCACCCCGCTGGACCGCCTCGGACGCATCCTCGATCGCCTGCAGCGAGATCGGGGTATCTCGGTGGGCCGCTTACGGGGTTGGATCACCGGCGTGAGGCAAGGCACCTTGAGTCCCGAGCAGGCGACAGCAGCCGAGAGCGACTTCGACACCCTGGAGAGGGAGTTGGATCAAGGTGAAGTGTAGGACCATGAGTAGGTGACTGCCGGGTAGAAGGCCAGCATCCACAATCACAACCGAGCTTCAACGCGGCGTCGCGACGCCTGGCCGGCGAGTGCGGCTACAAGCTGGCACTGGGGCCGCGGCGGCTTGTCAAGACCGCGACGTTCCTGACGCAGTTGGCTTGGCCTCACAGTGTCGATCTGAAAGCTCAGCAGGGACGGCCTCTCAGATCGGCCATCGGAAAACCGGTCAGCGCCCAACGCTGATCGCAAATGCTGGCGCGTCTCTTGGCTATGTTCGGGATTCAGCGTCATGTAGCATTGAGATACAGCGTCGGTATGGATTTCGTTCACGTTTCCGGCGGCGCTGGCAAGGTTTAGGTCGGCCGTGGAGGCCGAAGACGGGCTGACAATCGTGTATGTGCCCGATTCAGAAGTGTTGGCAGCGGGTGGGGCGCGTTTTGCGCTCAGGGCTACCACCCGTTCAGGTGACAACTCGGCTTTCGACGGCGCGTGGTGGCCCCGCTCACGTGATCTGGCCACCGAGCTACCTGCGTTGGTTGCGGCGCTGGCCGCTCGCGGCTTCGCGACAGCAAGAGTCGCGTACAGCCAGCAGTCCTGGGATGGGGTGCTGAAGCGGCTACCTGTCGCTGGGCGGATCATCCGGCTGGGTTGGTTCCGCACCATTGACCCGAACTCGGTAAGCCTGACCAGCCGTGACGGCCAGAGCCGAGTCGACCTGCTCGTTGTGCCATCAGCCAGCGACCCGGAACTCGCCACGCGAGCGTTCGAACGAGCGCTCGACTGGCGAAACCGTAGCGGCGCCAGCGCCACATTGACCGCCGCCGCCGCCAGCCTGGCCGACTCGCGGACAGCTGCGGCGGCCGAGACGGTCTGGGAGTCCGAGGGCGGATCGCAACACCCGAGACAAGCCGGCGCTGGTGGCGCCATGGGGCCTGCGTGACCGACGACCACACCCCTGGCCACGCTGCCGGCTCGGCACTTGCCAGCGACGTCACACCTGCCGACAGCACCGCCATCCCGTTCCGGGTTCGCTACGTGAGCGCATACACCGACCTGCGTCGCCAGATTCAGGCCTCTGGGCTACTGAAGCGCCGGTACGGCTACTACTGGACTAAGATCATCATCACCGTGGCGCTGTTCGCGGGCACCTGGGTGGCGTTCGCGTTCCTAGGGAACTCGTGGTTCCAGCTGGTGCTCGCCGCACTGCTGGCGGTCATCCTCACCCAACTCGGGTTTCTGGGACACGACGGCGCACACCGCCAGATCTTCAACTCCCACCGGTGGAACGAATGGGCCTCCCGGGTGATCTCCGGGCTCTTCACCGGGCTGAGCTACGGCTGGTGGCACAACAAGCACAATCGTCACCACGCCAACCCGAACAAGGAGGGTGCAGACCCCGACATCGACCCCGGCGCATTCGCGTTCACTCCCGCCGTCGCCCAGGCGCGGCACGGACTGGCCGCCCGCTTGACGCCGCGGCAGGGCTACTTCTTCTTCCCGCTTCTACTGCTCGAGGGGCTCGCTCTGCACGTCGCGAGCATCCAAACAATCGTCAGCAGGCGATCGTTGAGGCATCGCTGGTGCGAGGCGGTATTCGTCGCCGCCCGGCTCGGCGGCTACATCACCGTCCTGCTGCTCGTTCTGCCACCAGGCAAGGCCGCAGCCTTCTTCGGCGTCCAGATGGCACTGTTCGGACTACTGCTCGGCGGTTCGTTCGCGCCGAACCACATCGGCATGCCCATCGTCCCGCCGAACGAGAAGGTGGACTTTCTGCGGCGCCAGGTCCTGATGTCCCGCAACGTCCGCGGCGGCCGGGCCATGGACTTCGCACTCGGCGGACTCAACCACCAGATCGAGCACCACCTGTTCCCCAACATGCCCCGGCCCAACCTGCGCCGGGCAAGACCCATCGTGCGCGACTACTGCGCCCGGCACAAGGTCAGCTACACCGAGACCAGCCTGCTCGAGGCCTACGGTCTCGTCGTCCGCTATCTCAACAATGTCGGCCTGGCCGGGGCGGACACATTCCGCTGCCCACTCGCCGAGCAATACCGCTCATAGATTGGCGCCGCCCCAGCCACAGCAGGCCTCCGACCTGGGACGCAGCGATCGCGGCGATCGTGATTCCGGCGCACGGCCATTCAAGCGGTCCACAACCTACTCAGCGGCGACGCCGGGTGATCCCACCAGTCCAACTACC
>JASLBX010000467.1 GCA_030146385.1 Jiangellaceae bacterium
CTCGGTCCGGTGTTCGGATTCTTCCTCGCCGGCCAGCGCTATCTCGTACGGGGGATCGCAACAACCGGAATCAAGTAACTGATTGGGAGGAGCACAACCATGACCCGACGCAGCAGAGGGCGCCCCAGCACGGCGCTGTTCGCCGTCCTGTCGGCCACCGCGCTCGTGGTCGCCGCGTGCGGCGGCGACGACGGTAACGAGACCGAACCAGTATCCGGTGACGAGACGCCGGCGGACGGTGAGGAGGCCGGCGACGACCAGGAGCAGGTCGAGATCCGCTTCTCGTGGTGGGGCTCCGACTCGCGGCACGAGGAGACCCAGCAGATCATCGACGCGTTCCAGGAGGAGTACCCCCACATCACGGTCGTCCCGGACTTCACTGACTGGGGCTCGTACTGGGACCGGCTCGCGACGGCCACAGCCGGTGGCGATTCGCCGGACGTCATGACCCAGGAAGAGCGGTACATGACCGACTACGCGCTGCGGGACCAGCTGCTCGACCTCAACGAGCTGCCGGTCGACCTGTCGAACATCGACCCGCTTGCGCTCGGCGGCGGTGTGATCGACGGTGGCCAGTACGCCGTGGCGACCGGCGTGAACGCGTTCCCCGTCATCGCCGATCCGCAGGCGTTCGAAGACGCCGGCGTGGAGATGCCCGACGACACGTCCTGGACGTGGGACGATCTCGCGAACGTCGCGGCCGAGGTCGCGGCTAGCGGTGAGCTGTTCGGCATCCAGCCGGACGGCAGTAACGAGGCCGGGTTCAAGATCTATGCGCGCCAGAACGGCGAGGAGCTGTACAACCCGGACGGTTCGCTCGGGTTCAGCGCGGAGACGCTGGCAGAGTTTTGGCAGATCCAGCTCGACCTGGTCAACTCCGGTAGCGCGCCGTCACCCACCGAGCTCCTCGAGATCGAGGGACCCGACACCTCGCTGATCGCGAACAACCAGGCCGCACTATCGACGGCGTACTGGACCAACCAGCTCGGCACGCTGGCCGGAACCGCCGGTCGCGATCTCGAGTTACTGCGCTACCCGGGCGAGGGGCAGAACCCCGGCATGTACCTGAAGCCGGCGATGTTCTACTCGATCTCGTCGCAAACTGAGCACCCGGAGGAGGCGGCGCTGTTCGTCGACTTCTTGTTGAACGACGTGCGTGCGGCCGAGATCATGCTGACCGACCGCGGTCTGCCGGCCAACCTGAATGTACGGGAAGAGATCCTGCCCCAGCTGCCCGAGACCGAGACCCAGGTCGCCGAGTTCATGGCCGAGATCGCGCCCAGCCTGGCCGACCCGCCGCCACCGCCGCCGAACGGCGCTGGCGACATCCCAGACATCATGACGCGGCTCTGGGAGGAGCTACTGTTCGAGCAGATGACCCCGCGAGAAGCCGCCGAGCAGTTCATGACCGAGGCGGCTGCCGCCACCAGCGGCTGACTTTCCCGCCCTCTGTTGATCATGGGGCGGATGGCGCTTACCGCGGATGTGGAAAGCGCCATCCGCCCATGATCGACGCCTGGGAACTGCGGATTTACGGCCCGATCCAGTTGCCGTCGGCGTCCCAGTGCGCCTCGACCTTCTTCGACGGCTGTACCCGCGGGGGCTCGCCGGGCATCTTGGGATAGTCCGGGGGGTAGGGCATCTCACCCAGGCCGGACTCCTTATACAGGGCTAGCAGCGGCTCGATCGAGTAGTGCTGCTCGTCGATCGCGGCCCACGGGTCCCCGTCCGAGGCAAGCCGCTCCGGCACGGTGAACAGGTTGAACTCGCGCGGGTCGGTGATCTCCGCCAGCTCCGCCCACGTCACAGGCGTAGAGACCGGGGCACCGGGGCGCGGTCGCAACGAATAGGCCGAGGCGATCGTGCGGTCGCGGCAGTTCTGGTTGAAGTCCACGAAGATCCGGGCGCCCCGCTCTTCCTTCCACCACTTGGTGGTCACGCCGTCGTCCCGCTTCTCCAGTTCGCGTCCGAATCCGATGGCGGCGTGCCGGACGTCGACGAAGTCCCACCGTGGCTCGATTCGGATGTAGATGTGCACCCCGCGGCTCCCTGACGTCTTCGGGAACCCGACCAAGCCCAGTTCCTCGAGGAGTTCCCGCGCGACGCCGGCGGCCCGGACGGCGTCGGCGAACGTCGTGCCTGGCTGTGGATCGAGGTCGATTCGCAGCTCGTCGGGCCGGTCCACGCCACTGCGACGCACCGGCCATGGGTGGAAGGTGATCGTCCCCATGTGCGCCGCCCAGACCGGAACTGCGAGCGACGTAGGACAGACTTCGTCGGCGGTGCGCCCAGACGGGAAGGTGACGGTCGCGGTCTCGACGAAGTCTGGGGCGCCCTTCGGCACCCGTTTCTGGTAGAACGCATCGCTCTTTTCGCCGGTGCGCGTGGCCAAGGTGATACCGGGCAGGACACCCCGTCGCCACCGTTCGAGTGCCGTGGGCCGGTCGCGCAACGCCCGCATGATCCCCGGCCCGACGTCGGCGTAGTACTGCGCCACCATCAACTTGGTGACCTCCGGCGTCCTGTCAGTCGCGGGGTAGACCACCCGCTCGGGGCTTGATACCCGCACCGGTATTCCGTCCGCATCGACCACGGCATCTGCAGCCATGCCGCTCAATGTACGCGGCTCCGGATCAACGCAGCGATGGGCGACACGAGCTGCGGCAGGATCAGAAGAGCTTCGCGCCGGTCTCCGGCTCAGGAGGCAGGCGGTCGACGAGGTGCGGTCCGTTGTTCTTGACGCTGTTGACGTCCGTCGACACCGGATACGCCTCCAGCAGCCCTGGTGCCGCAGGGACGAGCAGGCCGCGCAGCACGTCAACGTCGTCCACAGTCGGGTCCAGCCACTGATTCCAGCGCTCCGGCTCGATCAGCAGCGGTGTCCGGTCGTGAATCTGGCCGATGTCGTCCTCCGCCTCGGTGGTCAGCACGACGGACGTCCACAGGAACGCCGCCGGATCGTCGTCGTCCGGGATGGCGGGATCGCGCCAGATTTCGTACAGGCCGGCCATGGCCAGCGTCCCGCCGTCCTTCGGCCGGATGAAGAACGGCTGCTTCTTGCCCTTGCTCTCGCCGTACCACTCGAAGTAGCCGTCGGCCGGTAGCAGGCACCGCCGCATCGCGAAGGCACGCCGGAACGCCGGCTTCTCGTGCACGGTCTCCAACCGTGCGTTGATCAGCCGGCTGCCGATCGAGCGGTCTTTGGCCCAGGACGGGACCAGACCCCAACGGAGGGTCCGCAGCCGTCGCTCGATGACGTCGGGCTCGTCACGCCGCTTGCGCGTCAGCACCCCGAACACCGGGTCGGTGGGTGCGACATTCCAGCTCGGGTCGACCCGCTCGGCGAGATCGATCCGGTCGACGCCGAACTCCTCGGCGATGTCATCGGGGCTCTGACTCAGCGCATACCGTCCACACATCAGTCTCAG
>JASLBX010000522.1 GCA_030146385.1 Jiangellaceae bacterium
CGCGGCGACGCGATCGTGTCGCAGGTGGACGCGGCGCCTGCGCTGGTCGTCGCCACGCCGGGCGCGGAGCCGGTGGCGAACGGCGGCTATGCCGCGGCGCTGCTCCTGGACGGGCAGGTGATGCTGGCCCGGCTGGGCCTCCGAGCCGGGGAGGAGGCCCTGCGCCGATGGCTGATGGCAACCGCGCTGGTGCGTCCTGGGCCAGAGGGCGGCCGGGTGGTGCTGGTGGCCGACCCGAGTGCGCGGGCGGTGCAAGCCCTCGTGCGCTGGGATCCTGCCGGGTTCGCCGACCAGGAGCTGGCCGAACGGCAGGTGCTGCGGTTTCCGCCGCTGGCCAGGGTCGTCGAGCTGACCGGCGATGTCGAGGATGTGGCCGCGCTGTTGGAGCTGGCCGAGCTTCCGGTCGGGACGGACGTCCTAGGGCCGGTGCCGGCGGGGGAGGACGGGACGGAGCGCGCCGTGATCCGCGTACCTCGGCGGCTTGGCTTGCGGCTATCGGCCGTGCTCAAGTCCGCCCAGGGCGTGCGGTCGGCCAAGCGCGTTGGAGGGCCGGTCCGGGTGCGGGTCGATCCCGTCGACCTGGGTTAGCCGCGAGACAATGGCTAGTCGTCCACGCCGCGGGCGACGAGTGCCTCGCCGAGCGCGTCGGAGTACCGCAGCGACCGCACGACGAGCGGCACCCCGTAGGCCCGAATGTCCAGCCCGGTACCCCGCGCCCGCTGGGCGTCCCGTATATCGGCGGCAAGCGTCGCCACAACCGGGATGGCCCTGATGGCCAGGGTGAGGACGAGCGCCGCTCGCTCAGCGTTCACCCCTGGGACGCGACGCAAGAGCCGCTCCAGGACGTCTAGCAGTGCCGAGACCTGCGTAGTGAGCGTCAGCAACGCGGCCAGCGCCACGGTAATGGCCAGCTTGCCCGTCACCAGGACGGCCACCTCCCAGCCACGGGTCAGGACCTGGAATCCAAGCAGGATGACCAGCACCCAGCGTAGCGGCCGGATCTGCGTCCACACGACGACGGGCGACAGCCCAGCGGACGCGTACAGCAGCACAAGCCCGACCCCGGCAAGGCCGACGGCGAGCGCGGACGGCAGCGCCAGCACGCCCGTAGCCAGGATAGAAAGCCCCGCCAGCTTCGCCGATGCCGGCGCACGGCTCAACCAGGAGCCCGCCGCGCGGCTCATGTCACCAGCGCCCGGTAGAACTCGACCGCCGGGCCGGGCGCGTCGTCGGCGACCAGCCGGCCTTCATGAAATACCAGCACCCGGTCGTGCGCCGCCACGGAGTCCAGATCGTGCGTGACCATCACGACCTGCTGGGGCAACGCGTCGATCAGTCCGAGGACGCGTCGGGTGTTGGGCAGGTCCAACAGTGTCGTCGGCTCGTCACACACCAGGATGCTGGGCTCGGTGACGAGCACCGCCGTGAGCGCCAGCAGTTGCTTCTGCCCACCGGAGAGCAGGTGCGCCGGATGCTCGGCGTGGTCGCTCAAGCCCACCCGCTCAAGGGCCTCGGCGACGAGTCGCTCGACCTTGTCCTTCCCGAGCTTGCGCCTGCGCAGGCCGAACGCGACGTCTTCGGCGACGGTCGGCATCACGATCTGCGCATCAGGGTCGGTGAACACGAACCCGACCATCCGGCGGACGGCGGCGGCAGCGCGTGCCGTCGACGCGCCGTGGACGGTCACCGTACCGGCGTCCGGCACAACCAGGCCGTTCAGCAACCGGGCGAAGGTCGACTTGCCGGAGCCGTTGGCGCCGATCACACCGATCCTGCGCTCGGCGAGCGTCACGCTGACCGAGCGCAGAACCACCCGCTCGCCGTAGGAGTGGGTGACGTCGCGGATCTCGATCAAGCGCTGCTTCCAGCCGGTTCCCGCTGCGGTGCCCGCTGGGATCGGAGGACCGGGTACGCCCGGTGCACTCCGAGCGCGATGTACGTCGCGAGCCCGGCCTTCAGCAGATCACCGGGGAGGAACGCGACCGCGCCGGTCACGATCGCATCCTCAGCGCTCAGCCCGAGCCGCCACGCCAGCCACGGGACGCCGACGGCGTAGACCAGGCCGATGCCGCCCACCACGCAAGCGGTAAAGCCCGTCGAGCCATTCAGGTGCCGCCGGACGAGCAGCCCGATCACGAAAGCCGCAACCGGGAAGGCCAGGATGAACCCGCCAGTGGGGCCGGAGATCACGCCGAACCCACCGGTCCCGTTGGCGAAGATCGGCAGGCCGATCGCGCCCAGGACGACGTAGACGAGCGCAGCAAGTCCGCCCCTGACCGCGCCGAGGATCAGGCCGGCGAGCATGATTCCCAGCGTCTGCCCGGTGACCGGGACGGCGCTGCCGAACAGGTGGACCGATGCCTGCGCCAGCGCCGCGATGAGCGCGGCGAACACGGCGATCCGGGCGAGATCTGCGACCGCCAGTCGGGTCGCTCTGATTTGAGGCATGGCCTCAACCGTAGGGCGAGCAACAGCACCGCTCACTGCGGAGCGCGACAAGGTATCGCGGCGGCAGTTGTCCGCACCGCTACAGCTGGGCTGCGGAGAACGTGTCGCACGACTCCAGCTGGCCGGTCTGCAGGCCGGCCAGGAACCACCGCTGCCGCTGCTCGCTGGACCCGTGGGTCCACGACTCGGGCGTCACGGTGCCCTGGAACCGTTCCTGGATGTAGTCGTCGCCGACCGCTGCGGCAGCGGTAAGCCCCTGGCGGATGTCGTCCTCGGTTAGTTCGAGGATGAGTGGCTGGCCATCGTCGGCCGGACTGGTCGTCGCATGGTGTGCCCACGTTCCGGCGTAACAGTCGGCCTGTAATTCGAGCCGGACGGCGTCGGATGTCGGGCCGGTGCCGGGCCGCACCTGCTGCATCTGGCCGGTGAGGTTCTGGATGTGGTGGCCGTACTCGTGCGCGAGGACGTACGCCTCGCCGAAGGCGCCTGCGTCGACCCCGAAGCGGGTACGCATCTCGGTGAAGAACCCGAGATCGAGGTACACCCCGCGATCGCCGGGGCAGTAGAACGGCCCGACTTGCGACGAGGCCGCGCCGCACGCTGTACGAACGCCACCGGTGAAGAACGTCGTCACCGCCGGCTGGTAGCGCGCACCGCGGCGGGCGAACTCCGCGTCCCAGTAGTCCTGGATGGAGTTGACGTACAGCACGAACCGGCAGTCGGGGTTGTCGTCGATGTCGGCGACGACCTGGCACTCCTGCTCGAGGTCGCCGAGGTCATCGCCGGACGCCTGCACGGGAGAGTCGAGTGCGAGCAGGCTGGACGGGTCGGCACCGGTGCACAGCGCGAGCACCGTCAGCAGCAGCACTCCGAGGCCGCCACCCGCAGCGATGGTGCCGCCCCGACCGCGGCCGCGCCGGTCGGCGACCTGCGACGGGTCAAGGCGCCCCCTGCGGTTGAACCTCATCGCCGGCCCCTCTCCGAATCCGTACAATGGCCATCATGATGCCCGTGGCGAGCTGATCGTGCGCGACGAATCACGGCCGCAGTCTGCCCATTTCCAGCCACGGAGACC
>JASLBX010000559.1 GCA_030146385.1 Jiangellaceae bacterium
CCGACCACCACGACATGCCGCTCCACGAGCACTACCTTCCCAGACGCCGTTCCCCTGCCCGCCTACCTCCCGCCAGGCAATGCCCACTTCGCACACGAATCCGGCGTATTCGGGCCCTGGGGCCGGTCTTGGCGCCGGATTCGTGTGCGAAGTCGGGCTCGGTGGCACCAAGAGCCGCAGCGCTTCCCATGGTGTGCACTGCAAAGCCTCGGGACGAGGGCGTCTGAGCGGGCTGGGGCACGAGTGACGATGTGCCCGAACCGTGTCGTGATCGTGATCAGGACGTGCAACCGGCCATCTCTCGGCGACGTCACACTCGTATCACCCCACGCTCTGAGGAGGGGCTATGAGGCTAGTCAGGTCACTTGCAGCCGCACTGGCCGCCGGTCTGCTGTTCGCCGCCTGCGGTGGCGACGACGCTGCCTCCGGCGATGCCGCTGAACCGGAGTCTGCTGAGGAGTTCGAGACTGCCGGGGATGACGTCGCCGACGAAGCCGCCGACAGCGACGGCGGCGGCACCGCCGACAGCGACAGCGACTCGACGGTCAGCGGCGCGGCCAGCATCGACCCGTCGCCCCGGCACGTCATCTACGACATTGAGCTCGTCATCGAGACCGACGACGTCGCTCGCGCGGCCGCCCGAGCGGCGGCGTTGGCCGAGACGTCCGGCGGCTTTGTCGCGAACGAGAGCACCGAAGGCAGCGAGAGCGCCACGCTCACCCTGCGCATCCCCAGTGCCCGGCACACAAGTGTCGTCAGCGATCTCGAGGAGCTCGGCGAGGTCGAGCACCGCAGCCGCAGCGCCGAGGATGTGACCGGTGAAGTCGTCGACATCGAAGCCCGGGTCGCCTCGCAACGCCGCAGCATCGAGCGCATCCGCGAGTTGCTTGACCAGGCGAGTGACCTGTCCGACGTGGTGCGCATCGAGTCCGAGCTCGCCGATCGGGAAGCGAACCTCGACTCCCTTCTGCGCCGCCAGGAACAACTCTCGTCGCTTACCACGCTCGCCACCGTCACGGTGACGTTCTACAAGACCGACCAGGCACCCGAGGACGGGCCCACCGCCCTTGGGTTCATGTCGGGACTCAAAGGCGGCTGGGATGCGTTCGTCGCCACCGTGAGAGTCGTCGGCACCGTGGCCGGAGCCCTGCTCCCGTTCGCCGGGGCCGCGGCGTTGATAGGCATCCCCGCATGGATGGTGTGGCGACGGCGCAAGCCCGCATCGGGCGGCCGGGCCGAGCCACCCCAGCCGCCGGCTCCGGCTCAGCCGGCACCGCAGCCCGAAGGCTAGCCAGCGGCCGCGGTCGCCGGGCCACCCCGCCGTTAGCCGACCGTCCCTGCCGCCGTGCGAGGATCGACCGGTGAGCAACTTCCTTCGCGCCTGCCGGGGTGAACCGGTCGATCGGCTGCCCGTCTGGTTCATGAGGCAGGCCGGACGGTCGCTGCCCGAATACCGCAAGGCGCGCAACGGCATCCCGATGCTCGAAGCCTGCCGCCGCCCGGACCTGGTCGTCGAGATCACGCTCCAGCCGGTTCGCAGGTACGGCGTCGACGCGGCCATCTTCTTCTCGGACATCGTGGTGCCGCTGCACGCGATCGGCGTCGGAGTCGACATCAAGCCAGGCGTCGGGCCGGTCCTGGACACACCCGTCCAGACGCGTGCCGACTTGGACGTCCTCCGGCGTCCCGAGCCCGACGACCTGGCGCCGATCGACGAAGCGGTTCGCGGAGTCGTGGCATCGCTACCGCCGGACGTTCCGCTCATCGGCTTCGCCGGCGCTCCGTTCACACTGGCGTCTTACCTCGTCGAGGGCGGGCCGTCCCGCCACCATGAGCGAACCAAGGCGCTGATGCACAGCGACCCGGAGTTGTGGCACGACTTGCTCGCCCGCATCGCCGACATCTCGGCCGACTTCCTGCGGACCCAGGTTCGGGCCGGTGCGCGAGCCGTCCAGCTATTCGATTCGTGGGCGGGCGCCCTATCCAAAGCGGATTACCGGCGATTCGTCTTTCCGCATAGCACAGCCGTGTTCTCGGCGCTGGCGGAGGTGGACGTACCGAAGATCCATTTCGGTGTGGGCACGTCCGAGTTCCTGGACTTGATGGCGGACGCGGGCGCCGACGTGGTCGGCGTCGACTGGCGGCTGCCGCTGGACGGAGCTGCTCGGCGCGCCTCCGGCAAAGCACTACAGGGCAACCTGGACCCCGCGCTGCTGCTGGCGGACTGGCCCGTCGTCGAGCGCGAGGTCCACCGCATCGTCCGGGAAGGCGGCGCCGCACCGGGGCACGTGTTCAACCTCGGCCACGGCGTGCTGCCGTCCACCGACCCGGACATGCTCGCCCGCGTCGTCGACACCGTCCACACGATCGTCCCGTAGCGATGACGGCCGGGTCCCGACGCCCTCATCTGGCGCGATAGGCGCGACCGATCGGGCGAGTCTTCCGGTCTTCGGCGAATCATCGGTCGTACTCTGCATATGTGGATCTGCGCACCGGCGCGAAGCGCAGCGACGACGACCTGCCGGCCGACTTCCTGGCAGCCGTCGAGTCGCTGCGGCGGGCACGGTTGCGCCC
>JASLBX010000563.1 GCA_030146385.1 Jiangellaceae bacterium
TTACGCCGAGGTCTGCGAGCGCTGCGAGGTGCTGCGGCGGCACCTGCTCGTGGTCGAACGTGACGACATCACACTCCGCGGCGAACCGCCGGAGGTCGTCCAGGGCCTTCTCGTCCGCGACCACGGGATCGCGGACGACCTTCGCCGCGGACTCCGTCGGGGACGCCGCGAGGACGGTGAAACCAACGCCGAGATTGATCGCCGCCGGCTGGGTCATCCGGGCCAGCTGACCGCCGCCGACCATGCCGACAACGGGCCAGTCCTTGCCATGTGTCACAGGCGTTAAGGCTAGCGATATGGCCTACATGCCTTAGCCTTACGGGGTGCTCGATACCCTGCAGCGCCCACCGCACCGGACAGACACTCCGGTGCGGAGGTTTGTCCGGGGCGCGTTCGCGCTCTGGTACCAGCTGCACCAGCTGATCCGCGAGAGCGTCAAGTTCGCGACCGTCGGCAGCTTCGGGTTCGTGGTCGATATAGCGGTGTTCAACGCTCTGCTGTACGGCGGTGGTCCGCTGAACGACAAGCCACTGACGGCGAAGACGGTGTCCGTGGTGGTGGCGACGATCGTGACCTATTCCGGTAACCGGCATTGGACGTTCCGCCACCGGGCGCGCACCGGAGTCAGGCGCGAGTACCCGCTGTTCTTCCTGCTTAACGGCATCGGGCTGGGTATCGCATTGGCTTGCCTGGCCACGTCGCGTTATGTGCTGGGATTCTCCGGACCGCTCGCCGACAACATCGCCGCCAACGTCATCGGCCTGATGCTGGGGACGCTGTTCCGGTTCTGGTCGTACCGCAAATGGGTTTTCCCCCCGCCGCCGATCGTCTGACTGTTGGTCACCTGATCGTCGTTTTGTCACCTGATCGCCAGCATGCAAATGATCAGGTGACTCGAGTCAGTTGTGATCAGCAACAACGTGCGAGTTTCCCCATCTGATCGCATCTCAGCATGTGGACGCTAAATGATCAGGTGAGGACGGCGATCTGCCACCTGCGGCGATCCGCGAGTTTCCTGATCTGATCGATTGGTCCGAGTTCAGACCAGGCGAGCCACTACCCTGTCGCCGTCAGGGCGGAGCCGAACACCACGCTCGGTCCGCTCTGCTCCAGCCGCATCGACCTCATGCACGCCTTCCAGCAGCACGCTCCACCCCCGTGCGACGCCGTCGGTCAACGAAGCCGTCACTTCGTCCCCATCTCGGACGACGAAGAACACCGCCGCGGGCGATCCATCCAAACCAGGCACGGTCACCTCGGCGGACCTGCCAGGCTCCAGTCCGAACACATGCAGCGTGACCCCGTCGGCGAAGTCATAGTCCGGCCGCTCGTCCACGCTGCCCATGGCGACGACCGAGCCGGGACGAACGAGCAGCGGCAGGCTGTCAAAGCCGTGCGATTCCCGTCGCCAGCCGGGTCCCTCGACGACCTCGCCGGTCAGCAGGTTGATCCACCGTCCCGCCGGCACGTAATACTCCGCCAAACCCGACGCCGATAGCACCGGCGCCACGAGTAGACCGTCGCCCAGCATGTACTGCCGGTCCAGGTATGTCACCGCAGGGTCGTCGGGGAACTCCAGCAGCATTGATCGCAGCACCGGGACACCCTCCTGGTGCGCAACGACCGCCGTCCCGTACAAGTAGGGCATCAACCGGCACTTCAGCTTGGTGAAAGACCGCAGGACGTCGACCGCCTCCTCGTCGAACAGCCACGGCACCCGGTAGGACTCGTTCCCGTGCAGCCGGCTGTGCGATGAGAGCAGCCCGAAGGCCGTCCAGCGCTTGAACACAGCAGCGTCCGGTGTGCCTTCGAAGCCGCCGATGTCGTGGCTCCAGAACCCGAAGCCGGACATGCCGAGCGACAACCCACCACGGAGGCTCTCGGCCATGGACGGGAACGTCGCGGCGTTGTCGCCACCCCAGTGCACCGGGAACTGCTGGCTTCCGGCCGTCGCCGAGCGCGCGAAGACTACCGCCTCGCCCGGGCCGCGCGTCTTCTCGAGCAACTCGAAGACCGTCTCGTTGTACAGGTACGTGTAGTAGTTGTGCATCCGTTCCGGGTCGGAGCCGTCGAAGTACACTACGTCGGTCGGTACCCGCTCACCGAAGTCGGTCTTGAAGCAGTCGACGCCCATGTCAAGCAAGGCTCGGAGCTTGTCGGCGTACCAGCTGCGGGCGGCCGGATTGGTGAAGTCGACCAGCGCCATGCCGGGCTGCCAGCGGTCCCACTGCCAGACACTGCCGTCCGGTCGGCGCAGCAAGTAGCCCTCGCGCTGGCCCTCGGCAAACAACGGCGACGCCTGGGCGACGTACGGATTGATCCACAAACAGACCCGTAACCCACGATCCCGCAACCGCGCGAGCATCCCCGCTGGATCTGGGAACATCCGGGTGTCCCACTCCAGGTCGCACCAGTGGTACTCACGCATCCAGAAGCAGTCGAAATGGAAGACGTGCAGCGGAATGTCGCGAGAAGCCATGCCATCGATGAACGAGGTCACTGTCTCTTCGTCGTATGGTGTGGTGAACGACGTCGTCAGCCACAGCCCGAACGACCAGGCCGGCGGAAGCGCTGGGCGCCCGGTCAACGCCGTGTAC
The DNA here is from genome assembly GCA_030146385.1 of Jiangellaceae bacterium. GTDB lineage: Bacteria > Actinomycetota > Actinomycetes > Jiangellales > Jiangellaceae > JASLBX01. The sequence goes on from JASLBX010000563.1 coordinate 2,598, forward strand.
TTGCGCAGTACGTCCTTCGGCGTCGGGCCATAGATGACCAGATACTCCAGCTCCTGAGCTTCGACACTGAACTGGACGCGCGAGACGGTCTCCGAGCCGATCTCGTACGACACCTGCCCCGATGTGTTGACGAATACCCCGTAGCCGCGGTTGGAGAGGTAGAACGGCACGTTCTTGTACGCCTGCTCGCTGCTGGTCCCGCCATCGGCGTTCCAGATGTCGACCGACTGGCCGTTCTTGGCCAGTGCTCCGAACCGCTCGCCCAGTCCATAGATGGATTCGCCGACATCGAGCTCGAGCTGCTCCACCATGAAGTGGCGGCCGGATTCGTCCTCCACGGCGCCGAGACACTTGCGGCCGCTGGATGTCAGCAGCCGGTCGCCGCCGGCGAAGTCCATCTGCCAATCGTCACGACGCACCCGCACCCGCAGATCACCGCTGACCAGTTCGGCGAACTCGTCAGTCACGGCGACCGAAGTCCGCTCGGGCGACGGTGCGGTGTGCAGCCGGAAGCGCGGCTCGGACCGCACGCCGCCGGCGAAGTGGGTCACCTTCACACTCACCACATCTGGCATCGGCGCCGAGAGATCTACGGTCAGCACCGGACCCTTGAGGGTGTCGCCACGCCGCTCGATGCGCGACGTCGGCGCCAAGATATGCAGCGACTCCTGACCAGGATCGACCTGGTAGGCCTGGGTGGCGAAGGCGCCACGCAGGCCTGCCCGCATGAGCCAGAAGCCGTCTTTGATCTTCATCGTCTGAGGTTCTCCTTGTCGGAGTGCTGGGCGGCCCAGTAGGCGTGTCGGCGCCGTACCACCCGCGTGCGCCTGGTACGGCACCCACAGGCATGCTGAACGTGATCGAACCGGCCCGGCCTTCTGTTACTCATTTCACCGCACCGGCGACGATGCCGCGGGTCAATGTCCGCTGGAAGATCAGGAAGAAGATGACCGCCGGAACGATGCCGAGCAGCGCCGAGGCGCTCGTGGTGGTCGCGTCCATGAACCGATCGCCCTGCAACACCGCGAGCGCCACGGGAACGGTCTGATTGTCGTTCGAGATGAGGAAGATCAGCGGCAGGAAGAACTCGTTCCACGTCCAGATGAAGAAGAACGTGAACAACACGCCGAGCGTGGGCCTGCTCAACGGCGCGACGATCCGCCACATGATCTGCCACTTGCTCGCGCCGTCCAGAGCGGCCGCATCGAGCAGTTCCCGCGGGAACGTGCTCAGCACCGACGAGAGCAGGTAGGTCCCGAACGCGCACTGGATCACCGAGAAGATGATGATCACAGCTAGCCTCGTGTCGTACAGGTCGACCTGGATGGCGGCGTAGTAGAGGGGGTAGACGAGCGCCTCGTGCGGGATCGTGTTGGCGATCAGGAACAGCACCAGGATCCACACCCGACCGCGGATCCGGCCGATACCGAGCGCGAACGCGTTGAACAGCGACAAGACGACGGCGATGATCGCAACCGATGCGCTGATCACGAAACTGTTGATCAGCTTCTGGGTGAAGTCGACCCGGTTCCAGAAGTCGATCAGGCCCTGAAAGCTGATCTCGGTGGGCAGGCTGAGCGGGCCGTTCGACGCGTAGTCGGCCGGCGTCTTCAGCGCGTTGACCGCGACGATCGCGAACGGGAAGAGCATCAGGACGGCGAGCAGGAGAAGGCCGGCGATGATCAGATACCGGGCGAGGCTCCGCCGCCTCGGCGTCGCCCGCGCCGGCTGGACGGCCGTCTCGGGTGCCTGCGCGATGGCCGTCATCGCAGCTCCTCCGTCTCGCGCCGGTTCTGGACGCGGAGGAACACGATCGTCAAACCGACGATGATCACGGTCATCACGGTTGCGATGCTCGCGCCGTAGCCGACCTCGGCGCGCTCGAAGAAGTTCTGGTACGCGAAATACGACGGGACGAGCGTCGCGTCGCCGGGGCCACCGCGGGTCAGGACGAAGATCTGCGCGAAGACCTTGAGCGCGGCGATAGTGGTGGTCAGCAGGACGACGAAGATCTCCGGTCTGATCATGTGGATCGTGATGTACCAGAACCGCTGTAGCCACGAAGCGCCGTCGACCTCGGCGGCCTCGTACAGCTCCGGATCCACCCGCTGCAGCCCGGCCATGAACATCACCAGCGGGTAGCCGATCTGGAACCAGATCATGATGCCCATGACGGACAGCAAGGCGGTCGAGCGATCGCCCAGCCAGTTGTTCGTGAGGGCATCGAGACCCAGCGTCTCGAGCAGGAAGTTCAGCGCACCGTAACTCGGGTTCAGGATCCATCCCCAGACGACGCCGGCTACGGCGATCGGCAGCACTTGGGGGACGTAGTACGCGGCCCGCAGCCCGGTGGCCCAGCGCTGGCCGACCCGAACGGCGACGTAGTCGAACAACACCGCGGCGAGGAACAGGCCGATGATCGTCGGAATGATGGCCATCGCCACGATCATGGCCAGGTTGTTGCGCGTCGAAGCCCAGAAGCGGTCATCGCCGAGCAACCGGCTGTAGTTGTCCAGACCGATCCACTCCGGCGTACCGACGCCGGTCCACTGGGTGAAGCTGATCCCGATGTTCGCCAGCAGCGGGAAGATGATGACGACGGCGAACAGCAGCAGGCCAGGAATCAAGTAGACGGCGTATCCAAGGTCCGGCCGCGGGCGGCGGGTGCGCCGCACGCCGACCCGGCGTTCCCGTTCGAGGTCCGTGACCTCCACGGTGGCCATCGCCTACCTCCCAACGAGTGATTGCCGAGACATCCTGCAGGGCGACGGCACCGGCATGCCTTCGCCCTGCAGGACGGCGGATGTGCCTAGGAGCCCTCGTTGTACGAAGCCTCGATGTTGCTGAGGAACTCGTCCACGGTGGCATCGCCGCTCATCAGGTCCTGGACGTTGCCCACGAGCACGTCGTAGTAGCCCGGCACCGGCCAGTCCGGGTAGAAGGCGAGGCCGTCGTTGTCGACAACGGGGTTGAACGCCTCGATCAGTTCCTGGCTGCGCTCGTCGGTGATGGCTGCCGCGTCGGCGGCCACCGGGATCCCGCCGCTGTTGCCCAGCAGGTTCTGGACCTCTTCGCTCATGGTGATGTCGATGAAGTCGTACGCCAGCTCCTTGTTCTCGGACTTCTCCGACACCACCCACAGGTTCCCGCTGGAGCCAAGGTGCAGGTCGGTGCCCGGGAACAGGAACGTGCTCCACTCGAAGTCGGTGATCTCGTCGACGAGGCGGCCGAACCACCAGGTTCCGGAGATCAAGATCGGGTGCTGGCCCGAGGTGAAGGACGTGCCCATGTCCTCCGCCGGGATGCCCGTCGCGTCGGGGCTGATGTAGCCGGCCTCGACCCAGT
>JASLBX010000576.1 GCA_030146385.1 Jiangellaceae bacterium
GACGGCGCAGCCTACGAGGCGATGCTGGCCGATCCGAACTTCCTGCCCGACTGCAAGTCCTGGGCCGATGCCCGAGGGGACGAGCTGATCATGACTGGTGGCCTGGAACCGCCAGCAGATGCCACGACGGTACGCATACGCGACGGTGAGGTACTACTCACCGACGGGCCGTTCATCGAATCCAAGGAGGTCGTGGCCGGGTTCAGCATCATTGAGTGCGCGTCCCGTGACGAGGCGATCGACGCTGCGCAGATGCATCCCGTGGCACGCTACGGGACGATCGAACTACGGGCCTTGCAGCCTTGACTGTCAACGCGACGATCGCGGCCCTGTTCCGTGAAGAGTGGGGACAGATCGTGGCGACGCTCATCCGGATGACCGGCGACTGGGATTTGGCTGAAGAGTGCGCGCAGGACGCGTTCGCCCAAGCGCTCCAGCGTTGGCCGGAGGACGGCGTCCCGCACAAGCCAGGTGCCTGGCTCACCACGACCGCGCGTAACAAGGGCATCGACCGGCTCCGCCGGGACGCAGTGGGGGCTGCCAAGCTCCGGGAACTGGCGGCTGCTGGCACGGAGGCGGCAAGCGGCGGCCGCAACCAGCCAATCGATAACTTCCCGGACGATCGGCTTCGGCTGATGTTCACCTGCTGCCACCCGGCCCTGCCGTTCGAGGGACGGGTCGCACTGACGCTGCGCACGCTCGTCGGGCTGAGCACGGCTGAGATCGCGCGCGCCTTCCTGGTCTCGGAAGGCACGATGTCCAAGCGGCTCACGCGTGCCAAGCGAAAGATTCACGACGCTGGAATCCGCTTCGAAGTGCCGCCACCGGAGGCGCTGCCTGGCCGGCTCAACGCGGTGCTCGGCGTCGTCTACCTGCTGTTCAATGAGGGGTACACGGCGAGCAGCGGCGATGAAATGATCCGGCAGAGCCTGTCCGACGAGGCGATCCGGCTGGCGCGGCTGCTCACCGGGTTGATGCCCGACCAGCCGGAAGCCACTGGACTGTTGGCGCTCATGCTGCTCCACGATGCCCGCCGCCCTGCTCGCCTCGATGCCGGCGAGTTGGTGCCTCTGGAGGAACAGGACCGCTCCCGGTGGCGACACGACCAGATCGGCGAGGCGGTGGCACTGCTCGACCGGACGCTGAGCGTGGGCAGTGCCGGGCCTTACCAGATGCAGGCTGCGATTGCGGCGTGCCACGCAACGGCGCCGTCCTTCGACGAGACCCCGTGGACAGAAATCGCAGCGCTCTACGGCCGTTTGGAAAGCCTAGTTCCGTCTGCGACTGTCCGGTTGAACCGGGCCATCGCCGTGGGCATGTCCGACCCGGCGCACGGATTGACCCTCGTGGAGGCAGCTGCCGCCGAACTTCATGGCTACTACCTCGTGCCCGCCGCTCGGGCCGACCTCCTACGCCGGATGGGACGTCTACCCGACGCGGCCGTCGCGTACCGGGAGGCCATGGCGCTGGCCCCCACCGAGCCCGAACGCCGCTACCTGGCCCGGCGGATCGCCGAGATTTCTCCGGGTGGGTTGTCCGTTTGACGGCTGACAGTTCGTAGGTGAGGCGAAACGGGAAACCTACGTAGGGCTGAATCATGAAGACCACACACTCCGCCGACGGCACCTCGATCGCTCATGACGAGCTCGGCTCGGGCAACCCGGTCGTCCTGGTGAGCGGCGCATCGACGGCGCGCGGCATCCACGCGCCACTGGCCGAACTGCTGGCGGCCAGCCACACCGTCCTCAATTACGACCGGAGAGGACGCGGAGACAGCGGCGACACCCAGCCGTACTCCGTGGAACGCGAGATCGAAGATCTCGCCGCGGTAATCGACGCGGCCGGTGGCTCAGCAGCCGTGTTCGGCAACTCGTCCGGCGGGGTGCTGGCGCTGCGTACGGCCGCCGCCGGTGTGCCGATCACGCGGCTGATCCTGTGGGAACCACCATTCCAGCTGGACCCGGATGCGCCCCGGCGTACCGAGGAATACGTCGCCGAGCTGACGGCACACCTGGCCGAGGGGAATCGCGGGGAAGCCGCGGCGCTGTTCATGCGCTCCATCGGCCTGCCGATCACGGTCATCGAGCAGATGCGCCAGTCACCCATGTGGTCGTCCATGCAGGCGATCGCCCCGACGCTCGCCTACGACGCCGCGATCATGGGCGACGGCAGCCTCCCGAGCGACGCCGCCGATGCCAAGATCCCCACACTTGTACTGACCGGTACGGAGACCGGCGAGTGGGCTCCCGCGGCCGCCGAAGCGCTGCTGGAAGTCCTGCCTTCCGCGCAACACACCATCCTGGAAGGGCAGGCCCACAACGTCGCCTGGGACGTCCTAGCCCCGCACGTCATATCGTTCCTGGACTAGCTGTTGGATGCGAACTGCTACCAGCGGTGGTGGACGTGGGGACGGATCAGGCGGTCGTACACTTCACCGACGCCGGCGCGCTGCTCGTCGCTCACCGGAGCCAGGTCCGCCGCTGCGACATTCGCCCGTACCTGATCGGCGTTCCGCGCTCCAGGAATCACCGTCGTGACGCCCGGCTGGTCGATGATCCAGCGCAACGCGAACTGCGCCATCGTGGCTCCGTTCGGCACCAGCGGGGTCAGCTCGCGGGCCGCGGCCACGCCCACCGAATACGGCACACCGGCGAACGTCTCGCCGACATTAAAAGACTCACCGTGCCGGTTGTAGTTGCGGTGATCGTCGGACGGGAACGTCGTCGACTCGTCGTAGCGCCCGGACAGCAACCCGGACGCCAACGGCACCCGCGCGATGATGCCGACACCGACCTCCTGCGCGGCCGGCAGCACTTCGTCCAGCGGCTTCTGGCGGAAGCAGTTGAGGATGATCTGCACGCTGGCAACTCGCGGCCGCGCGATCGCCGCCATTGCCTGCGCGCACGTCTCGACAGATACGCCGTACGTCTGGATCGCGCCGTCGTCCACCAGGGTGTCGAGAGCATCGAACACCCCGTCGTCCTCAAACACTGGGTCAGGCGGGCAGTGCAGTTGCACCAGGTCCAGCGAGTCAGCGCCGAGCAGCTGCCGCGACCGGGCGGTCCACGTCCGGAAGTTGTCCAGGTTGTAGTTCTCCGGACCCTGGTCGACGCGCCGGCCCATCTTCGTCGCCACGAAGACGTCCGACCCGCGGGCTACCTCGCCGACGGTCCGCTCGCTACGTCCGTCCCCATACACGTCGGCGGTGTCCACGAGACTCACACCCGTGGCGAGCGCCGACCGGACGACGTCCCGGGCATCGTCCTCCGGCACGGTTCCCCACGCATCGCCGATCTGCCATGCGCCCAGCCCGATGACACTGACCTTGCGTCCCGTCCGCCCTAGCGTTCGCGTCTCCATGAACCCAACGCTAGGGCCTTCGAGCGCCGCGGCCGAGCCGGGTACTAGACGAACGCGCTGATCGCGAACGCGATCAGGAAGCCGATGCTACCCAGCAGGGTCTCCATGACCGTCCAGGTCTTGAGCGTCGTCTTGACGTCCATCTCGAAGAACCGGCCGACCAGCCAGAACCCGGAGTCGTTGACGTGGCTCAATACCGTTGCGCCGCCCGCGATGGCGATCACCGTGAGCGCCTTGTAGGCATCGCTGAAGTCTCCTGCGGCGACCACCGGCGAGATCAAGCTGGCCGTGGTGATCAGGGCCACGGTCGCGGAACCCTGTGCGACTCGAATCGCCGTCGCGATCACGAAGGCGGCGACGATCACCGGCAGGCCGGTGTCCTCCAGCGTGTCGGCGAGCGCCTGGCCGATCCCGCTCGCCCGAAGCACCGCGCCGAACATGCCGCCGGCACCGGTAATCAGGATGATCGCCGCGATCGGCCCGAAGGAGGAATCGGTGATGCGCTCCATGTCGCGGGACGACCGTCGCTGCGTAATCCCCACGACGGTGATCGCAACCAGCACGGCGATGAGCAGCGCGACAGGCGTCTGGCCCAGCATCCGGATGACCTGGACGACGGTGTTCTCGCCGTCGACGACGTCCTCCTCGACGAGCGTGTTCAGGCCGGTCTCGCCGAAGATCAGGACCAGCGGCAGCAGCAGGATGCCCAGCACTGCCCAGAACGTCGGCGGCGTCCGCCCCTCCAACTCACGCTCGATCTCCTCGTCGCGGGCCAGGACCTGCGGGACGGGTAGATCGATCCGGTTACCCATCCATAGGCCGAACAGGTAGCTGCCGAGGAACCAGGTCGGAATGCCGATCAGGATGCCGAAGACCAACACCAGGCCGACGTCCGCCTCGATGAGCCCGGACGCGGCGACCGGCCCGGGGTGTGGCGGCACGAACGCATGCATGACGGCGAACGCACCCGCCACCGGCAGCCCGTACAGCAGCAGCGATCCGCCGACCCGCCGGGCCACCGTGAACAGGATCGGCAGGAAGATCACCAGGCCGGCGTCGAAGAAGATCGGAAAGCCGAACAGCAGCGCCGCCACGCCGAGCGCGAAGGGCGCTCGCCGCCGGCCGGCCCGGCCCACGAGCGCGTCCGCGAGCACCTGGGCACCGCCGCTGATCTCGAGCAACCGCCCGAGGATCGCACCTAAGGCCACCAGCAGGGCCACGCTGCCGAGCGTCGTGCCCAGCCCTTCGACCACAGTCGGGACGACGTCTGGTATCGAGATTCCGGTCACCAACGCCGTGAGCAGGCTGACGACGATCAATGACAGGAACGCGTGCAGCCTGACCCGCATGATCAAGAAGAGCAGGACGGCGACGGCGGCAACCAGGATCAGCAACAACCACCCAGTCGATAGGGCAGGCTCGACCTCTTCTGTCATGACACCTCTCCAGCGGACTCGGTTGAGAATTCGTCCAGCCCGGCGAAGACCTCGTCAAGGCCTTCCACCGCTCGCTCGACGAGGGGACGCATGGCTCGGTAGATCTCGGCGGCTTGTGGATCAGGGGCGGTCTGGTGCTCGAGCGTGACGATCTCGGCCACCTGATCGAGATCGGCGAGCTCGCCCAGGGCGTGGTGACCGAGCAGAGCGGCGCCCACCGCGGTCCCCTCGGACGACGGCGCCTGCTTCAGCGGCATCTCGAGTGCGGACGCCAGGACGGTGCACCACAGCTGCGACGACAGTGCGCCGCCGGTGGCCCGAATCTCGGTCACCTCGACGCCGGCGTCCTTGACCGCGGCCAGGATCAGCGCGAGCTGCTGGGCCACGCCCTCGATGATGGCCCGCACCAGATGTCCCCTGCCGTGATCGCGGCGCAGCCCGACGTAGGCACCGTGCAGGCCCGACCGCCACCACGGAGCCCGCTCCCCCAGCAGGTAGGGCAGAGCGAGGAGGCCGGCGCTGCCCGCCGGGACGCCTTCGGCCTCGGCCAGCAGGGTGCCGATGTCGCGGTCCGGCGGCGCTCCGACCGCGGCCGACAGCCAGTCGAGCACCGACGCGCCATTGCTGACCGCGCCACCGACGACCCACTTGTTCTCGGTCAGCGCGTAGCAGAACAGTCGGCCGGCCTGGTCGATGCCCGGGGTGCTGCGGACGGCACGGAGCGCCCCGCTCGTGCCCAACGACAGTGCCGCGTATCCCTCGACGACCGCCCCGACGCCCAGGTTGGCGAGTGTGCCGTCGGACGCGCCCGCGATGACCGG